>NZ_FOCY01000007.1:0-71477 GCF_900110235.1 Megamonas sp. Calf98-2
GAATTTTTACGACGTTCAAGATATTTATTGTGAGCAGATGAAGAGATATATTCATTTTCAATTTTATTACGAGATAGTTCTCGAGCAATAGTAGAATGATGACGATGCAAAAATTTAGCAATAAAACGAGTAGAATAACCTAATATAGAAAGAACCTCTATACGAATACGTTCAGATATGGTAAGATGATGATAGCTCATTATGAATTTTCCTTTCGTGTGGATTTGGTGTGGTAACTTTATTTTACACGAAAATTCATAGTGAGTTTTTTATTTTTCTAGGTGTCGCACTTCATTATACAATCCATCTTAAATAAAAATGCTTAATATTACACACATTATATAAATTGATTATTTTTTTATTAATGTATTAATATATTTTTTATGGCACTTATATGACACTAAAATGGCACCGCATAACTTATTACTTTGTGGTAATAAGTTATTTTTTTATAGATTTTTCAATTTCATCAAGAATTTTATTATTAGCACTATCTATAAGAGCTAGAAATACAGTATTTCTAGCTCTTACTCATTCACTAGTAATTGTAGAGATTTCTTTTCTGGTAAATGTAATCTCTTACTTCATTTACAAATAGATAGATAAGCATTTTTTGAGTAACTATCCTAACACTCTAGCATTAGCGCAATAATGTAAAAACCCTTTTATAAATACGTCATATACTGTGCTATAAACTTTTCTAAAAATTCATTAGCAGACATCATTGGATTGAAATACGAACTTAATAAATAATTCAACCTATCATTAAGCACATTTTTTATTTTTCCATTATCCTTTAGACCAAAAGATGTAAAAAGTAGAAGAATTCTTGGACACTGGGAGCTAGATACCATAGTATCTAGTAGTGGAAAATCTAAGGCTTGTTTAGCAACATTTATAGAAAGTTTATTTATATGGCAATAAAAATAAAAGATAGAACAGTCCCATCAATGCTAAAAGGAATAAAAAAGTTAGTGAAAGTACTACCAAAAAGGCATTAAAAACATTTACAACAGATAGAAGAAAAGAATTTGCATGTTACAAAGAAGTAGAAAAATTAAATATAAAAGTATATTTTGCAGATACTTATGCAGCATGGCAAAGAGGTAGCAACGAAAATTCAAGATGATTTAATAGAAAAATTAATATTATTAAATAGTAGACCAAAAAGAATTGTCGCACTTGAATTGACAATTCATTATTAATAAAAAGTATAGTCATCTAACTTAATTATATATTGACAAAATAATATTTATCCTTATATAATTAAACTAGATAAATATAAAAATATAATAGTAACAAACTACATTAATCCCTAAAATACTTGCTTCTACTGACCGCTTTTGTAGAAGCTTTATTTTTTATCTAAATAAAAAAAGATAGACAGAAGATTTTCTGTCTATCTTTTCTCTTTATTGAGGGATTTATTTTTTATTGATATATTCAATAATTACATCTGCAATATCTTCAAGGGATTTATGGCTAGTATTAACACTTAAATCATAATTTTTAGGATTTCCCCATTCTTTGCCTGTATAATAAGCATAATACTCAGCTCTTTTAGCATCTTCTTGATTTAATTCAATAACAGATTTTCCATCATATACTGTTCTACCGCGTTCTTCACGATATTCATCATTTGCACAAACAAATACAGAACATACATTTTCATTGCCTTGTAAAACAGCATCTGCACATCTACCAAGAATAATGCATTTACCATCTTTAGCTAAACGGCGAATAATTTCAGATTCTTGTTCAAACATTTTGTGGTTCATTGGTTTAGCACCACTCATACCAAAAATGTAAAATGGCATGAATTTAAGAGAAAGTGGTGGCACATTATCTTCAAATTCTTTTAATTGACTTTCACTCATGCCACTAATACCTAATTGAGCAGCAGCCATATGCACGATTTGTCTATCATATAATTTATAACCTAATTTTTCAGCTAAAATATTTGCGAGTTCACGACCGCCACTACCATATTGACGACTGATTGCTATAACATTATTTTTCACAAAAAGACCCTCTTTCAAAATTATTTATTAATTAATCATTTGTTTTGCGGAAAGCTAAAGAATATCCTAAAACAACTGCAAAACATACTACAGGTAAATAGAATGCTGTTCTAATAGCTGCTTCTGATGCGGAGAAACCACTAACCATGAAGCTTAATGCACTAGAGTCAACTAACCAACCCATGATAGGAGTGATTATTGCACCACCTAAGATAGCCATGATTAAACCTGCTGCACCAAATTTTACTTCAGCACCGAGACCACGAAGAGCAATACCATAAATTGTTGGGAACATTAAGCTCATGCAACCAGAAATTGCAATCAAGCAATATACAGATACAGATGTTGGTAAATAAATTGTACCAAGGCAACATAAGATACCGCCTAAAGCGAAAATTGCCATCATTTTTGCAGGAACAAAGTATTTCATTAAATATGTGCAGAGCCATCTGCAAGCGATAAATAATACCATTGCGTAAATATAATAGTTAACAGCGTCAGCTTCAATGATATTTTTTGTAGCCATGATATATTTAATAGTCCATGTCCAAACTGCGATTTGTACACCTACATAGAAGAACTGAGTGATAACGCCCCAATAGTAACGAGGATTTTGTAATAATTTACCAAATGCTTGAGGAACAGTCATTGCTACACGACCATCTTTATCATTTAATTTACTTCTAAAGAAGATAACCCAAATGATGAATGCAATTAAGATTAAGCCAACATAAGGAACACATACCCAGAAAAGTTCTGTATCTCTGATAGCGGAAAGTTCAGCAGGGGACATAGCTAGTCTATCATCTAAATCAGCAGGATTCAAGTTTGCTAAGATAATATATTTTGCTAAGAATAAGCCAGCCATTGAACCTACAGGGTTGAATGCTTGAGCGAAATTCAATCTGCGAACGCTTGTTTCTTGAGCACCCAAAGATAATACGAATGGATTACATGTTGTTTCTAATACGGATAAACCACCAGCTAAGATGAAGATTGATACTAAGAATAAATTATAACTTTGCAAAATAGCAGCTGGGATATAACCAAATGCACCTATCATATAGAAGCCAAGACCTACTAAAACACCAACACGATAGGAATATTTTTTAATGATAAATGCTGCTGGCATAGCGAGTACAGCATATGCACCATAGAAAGCAACTTGTACTAAAGAAGAGTCAACCGCTTTAATCATAAAGATTTTAGCAAATGAAGGAACTAAGTTATCTGTCATATTGTTTAATAAGCCCCAAAGAGCAAAACAAGATACTAGTAAGAAGAAATAAATTCTATATTGGGCAGGAACTACTGGTATACTGCTGCTATTATTTGCAACATTTTTTTCACTTAATGTATTTGCATTATTTTCCATGATAAAACCTCTCTTAAATATTTATACACGAATAAAAATCACATAATTAATCTACTACAACACCTTTTTGCAACATGATATTAGCATAAAGAGCTTTTTCACTTGTAGCGATAATAGCATAAGCTGTTTTAGCTTCTTCGTAGAAAGCAAATCTTTCAATATTGCCGATAGCATTTGCTCCACGTTCATCATGTTTAGCTACGATTTCTTTATAAGTATCCCAAATAGGAGTTTCTACTGTATCACCAGGCATTACTTCCATGAGATTAACAGGTTTATCAACATAAATATCTAATGGGAAAACTTTTAAAATTGCATCTAATAATTCAGGAACACCATGACCATCACATCTGATTACTATTGCATTTTTACCCATGGACTCTGCTGGGAAATTTCCATCAGCGATAACAATTCTATCGCTATGACCCATTTCACAAAGTACTTTTAATAATTCAGGTGATAATATTTTAGGAATATTTTTTAACATAATAAACTCTCCTTAACATTTTTATATATTTCGTCCCAATTTTCATCTTTTTGAGGTTCATAAACAGTAACATTTTCAGAATTAGCAATTATCTTGCGTGCTTCTTTAATATCTTTTATTTCACCTAATGCCATTAACTGTAGTGCAATATTTCCCATTACTGTAGCTTCTACAGGGCCTGCCACTACTTTTCTACCACAAACATCAGCTGTTAATTGACACAATAATTTACTTTGGATACCGCCACCAATGATGTTTAAGATATCATATTTTTTGCCAGTAGCCATTTCAATTTGTTCTAAAGCAAATCTGTATTTAACAGCTAAACTCTGATCTATACAACGAACGATTTCTGCTTCATTTTGAGGAACATATTGACCTGTACGTTTGCAATATTCTTGAATTCGTTTTGGAATATTACCTGCTGGAATAAATTCTTCATTATCTGTATCAATAAAGGAATTTATCATACCCACTTTACTAGCCATCTGTTCGAGTTCACCGAAGCCATATTCTTTACCTTCTCTAATCCATTGACGGCGACTTTCTTGAATGAGCCACAATCCGATGATATTTTTTAAGAAGGAAGTTTTATTATCTGCTCCGCCTTCATTAGTAATATTCAAACTTGCGGAAGTTTCATTGATTATAGGTGTTTTTAATTCTGTACCTAATAAGGACCATGTACCACAAGATAAGAATATAAAGTCATCCTCTTGAGTTGGTACTGCTACCATAGCTGATTGAGTATCATGTCCTGCTACAGCAATTACATCTATTTCATTTATTCCTAATTCTTCGCTGATTTGTTTGCTCAATTTACCAATTTTTGTTCCTGGTTGAACAATTTTAGTGAATATATTTTTCGGTAAATCCAAATTTTCAATAATTTCTGAAGACCAAGTTTTGTTTTTAGCATCTAATAATTGAGTTGTGGATGCTATTGTATATTCCGTACATTTTTCATTAGATAAGAAATAATTTAATAAATCCGGCATTAATAATAAAGTTTCAGCTTTTTGCAATAATTCAGGTTGATTTTCTTTCAATGCCATCAATTGGAAAAGAGTATTTAATTCCATAAACTGGTTGCCTGTAATACTATAAACAGTATCTTTATCCAATTTAGCAAAAACTTTTTCCATCATACCTTTTGTTCTAGCATCTCTATAATGAACAGGATTTTCTAAAAGTTTGCCATCTTTATTTAAAAGACCAAAATCCACGCCCCATGTATCTATACCTAGGCTTTTTATTTCACCTTCTTGTTTTGCTTTAATCAAACCAATCTTTATATCATGAAATAATCTTAATACGTCCCAGTACATAGTATCTAATAAAATCACAGGATCATTTGTGAAGCGATGAATTTCTTTTAAAGAAATTTTTTCACCATCAAAACTACCAATGATAGCTCTACCACTAGAAGCTCCAAAATCTAAGGCTAAAACCTTAACATCTTTTTTCATGTTTTCACTCCTCACTGTTAACTTTTAACCTTATTATATCAACACCTAGGTATTAAATCTTGTTATATTATCACTAAAAATAGCACAATATTCACTTTTAATAAATAATTTGAAAATTTTATATAAAATCATAAAACAAAATAAACTAACAAAATCATAAATATAAACAACAATTATATATATCTTTAGTTTTAATTTAAATAAAAAAAACAGCCCAATGATATATTGGGCTGTTTGTAAACAATTAGTCTTCTTTATAATGTTTATAACCTGGGTGTCTGCCTTTTACGCCATAGTAGCTGCGTAAGTTGATGAGTTTATCAATATTTTCACGAGAAATTTCTTTTGGTCCACCTAAAAGATAAGCATTTAAGTTGATTTTAGCAAATAATTCTAATGTTTCCATTTTGTAATAAGCTTCTACCAAATTAGAACCAACAGTCAATGCACCGTGATTTTCTAATAATACAGCATCATGTTCTTGAATGTAAGGTGCAATAGCTTCAGGTACCTCGTAAGTAGAAGGTGTTCCATAAGGGGTGATAGGAATAGAACCTAATGCTACTACTGTTTCGATCATATCATATCTATCTAAAGGTACATGAGCTACAGCAAAGCCAGTAGCTGTTGGGGGATGTGCGTGAAGCACTGCACCTACATCTTCACGGTCAGCATAGCAACGTAAATGCATTTTGATTTCAGAAGATGGTCTATATCCTTCATTAGCTTCTAAAATTTCGCCTTCTGCATTAATACGTACTAATTTTTCAGGAGTGATGAAACTTTTGCTAATTCCTGTTGGTGTAGCAAGGAAAGTACCATCATCTAATTTTACTGTTATATTACCATCATTAGCAGCAACCCAACCTAATTGCCACATTTTATGGCAAATATCACATATTTGTTCTTTTATTTCTTCGTAAGCCATAATAATAAGCTCCTCCAATTAATCTATATTATATTCTAATTATTTATATAAAGGACCATAGTTTTTGCAAGCTCTATAGTCTTGACCTTCTTTATCCATACCAAAAGCATTCCAAGCAGCAGGACGGAAGATTTTATCTTCAGGAACGTTATGCATGCATACAGGAATTCTGAGCATAGAGCATAATGTAATGAGGTCTGCACCGATATGACCATAGCTGATAGCACCGTGATTTGCACCCCAGTTATTCATTACATCATAAGCAGATTTGAATGCACCTTCACCAGTTAAACGTGGAGCGAACCAAGTGCAAGGCCAAGTGTAGTCAGTACGTTTCCAGAGTTTATCAGATACTTCATCTGGTAATTTTACAGTCCATCCTTCTGCAATCTGTAATACAGGGCCTAAGCCTTTTACAAGATTTAAACGAACCATAGTTACAGGCATTTCACTATTTGTTAAGAAACGGGAGCTAAATCCGCCACCTCTGAAGTAACCATTATCAGCAGGGCACCATTCAGTTGCATCGAGGCAAGCTTTTTGGTCTTTTTCAGTCATTTCCCAGAATGGTTTAATTACGCCATTACCATTTTCATCTTTTGCTTCACCACAAGCATCGATACAAGCAGCACCGGAGTTGATTAAGTGAATAAATCCTTTGGATTCTTTAGCAACGCCTTCTAATTCATAACCAGTAGCCTGTTTAACTGCTTCAGGGCTCCAGTATGTTCTAACATCAGCGAAGATCTGTGCAGTATTTGTTAATAATTTACCAAAGAGCATACCTACGCCGTTTAATGTATCATTTTCTGTAGCAAGTACATATGGTTCTCTTGCACCATTCCAGTCGAAGGAAGAGTTCATCATTGCTTCTGGGAAGTCGCAGTTTGGATAGAAGTCTGTCCATTGTCTTTGACCTTGGAAACCACCAGCGATTGCATTATGACCTAATTGTTCTTCTTCGCAACCTTCTGGTAAGTTTTTGTTACCATTATAGAGGTCTTTAATGATACACATCATTTTTACAACAAATTCCCAAGCTTCTTCTTTTTCAGCGTCAGTTTTACGGCAGAAATCTGGGTTTTTATCGAAACCTTGTTTGCAGTTTTCTTTAGTCCATTTTAAAGCTTTTTCAAATTCTGCATGGTCATAAATACCTTCTGTCATACGACGGATAATTTCAACTTCGTCTACAGATTCAACTCTCATGCCGAGGTATTCTTCAAAGAATTCTGGGCTGATGATGGAGCCTGCAATACCCATTGTAATGGAACCAATCTGTAAGTAGGATTTACCTCTCATTGTAGCAACAGCTACAGATGCACGACCAAATCTTAAAAGTTTTTCTTGAACATCTTCTGGGATATCTGTAGCATCTGCATTTTGAACATCATGTCCATAAATACCGAAAGCTGGAAGACCTTTTTGTGCATGGCTTGCAAGTACGGAAGCAAGATATACAGCGCCAGGACGTTCAGTACCATTGAAGCCCCAAACACCTTTGATTGTTTTTGGATCCATATCCATTGTTTCAGAACCATAGCACCAGCAAGGAGTTACTGTTAAAGTAATATCTACGCCTTCTTTTTTAAATTTTTCAGCGCAAGCAGCAGCTTCAGGTACACGACCGATTGTTGTATCAGCGATAACTACTTTTACAGGTTCACCGTTAGAATATTTGAGGTTTTCTGTAAATAATTTAGCAGCAGCTTTTGCCATGCCCATAGTTTGTTCTTCTAAAGATTCTCTAACTTTTAAAACGCCTCTACGTCCGTCAATTGTAGGGCGGATACCAATTACAGGATAATCTCCAATTAATCTGTTTGTTGCCATTGTAAAATTCCTCCTAAGAAATCTTTTTTATTTTGTATATGTCTTTTTGTTTGTTATTCACTTGATGATTAAATTATAGCAACTAAATATTAATAATGCTTGTTATATTATCACTAAAAATATAATAATATTCACTTTTTAAAAATTGTATGAAACTTTACATTTTTAGAAATATAAGTATAATAGTAATATAAAATCTTATTTATTAGGAGAATAGTTATGAAACATGATAGTTATAATGAACAAAGAGAACGTGGTAATTTTTCATTTCCTGTAGAATATCATTATGTAACTAATCATCATCCACGCTATAACATGCCATATCATTGGCATATTCAATATGAGATTATTCGTGTATTAGAAGGAAAAATTGTAATTTCTATAGATGAAAATGAATATACAGCTAGTGCTGGAGACATGATTTTTATCACAGATGGTTGTGTTCATGGAGGAAAAGCTTTTTTAGAAAATACTATATATGAATGTATGGTATTTGATAAAAAATTATTTGAAACAAATGTGGGCGATAAAAATATTCTTCAAAAATTTTTTGAACATCATCTAATTATCAATAGTTATTTTAATAATGAATATACCGATATTCACCGCACCATATGGACTATATTTGATGCATTGAAAACAAAATCCAGTGGATATGAATTTATCGTACTTGGTTGTTTATTTAATTTCTTTGGTTTAGTTTTAAAACATAATCTCTATACGAAATCTTTTACAAATTTTATAAGTAGTAATCAAAAAAACATTCATAAATTGAAAAAGGCATTTCATCTTATTGAAACTTCATATAGTCAACCATTAACTTTAGAAGATTTAGCTAATACTTCTGGATTATCACCGAAGTATTTTTGCCGATTTTTCCAAAGTATGACTAATAAAACACCTATTGCTTATTTAAATTATTATCGAATTGAATGTGCTTGCAGTAAATTAATCAGTGATAAAGACCAATCCATCACTGATATAGCTTATAGTTGTGGATTTAATGATTTATCTTACTTTATAAAAACATTCCGTAAATACAAAAATACAACACCAAATAAATACATCAAATCTTATTTTGAATTAACCAATAAATAGAAAAAGCTCTTATTAACCTTATAATCAAAGTTAATAAGAGCTTTTTTATTTAATAAAATCATTATTATTCGCTAACAGTTTCTGTTCTTTTATTATCTTGAAAAGAATTTTTCAATGGCTGTAAAGGGCTAATAGTAGAAATAGCATGTTTATAAACCATCATCTGTTTTCCAGCAGAATCCAAAATAACTGTGAAATTATCAAAACCTTTTACATTTCCACGTAATTGGAAGCCATTTGTTAAATGGATAATAACTCCTACATTTTCTTTTCTCACTTGATTTAAAAAAACATCTTGTAAATTTATTGTTTTGTTTGGCATTTTAAGGGTCCTCCAATTAAAATATAATTCTTTTTCAAACTAATTTAATTAGTTTATTTATAGTGCTTTTATTATCTCAATAATAAAATTATATGTCAATTATTATAAGATATTAAAATGTGCCTTGCAGTCAGTCAATATAGTAGCTAACAATTCATCTTCACTTAATTGTTCTACATCATACCAAGAAATATATGGCATTTTCTTATACCACGTAAATTGTCGTTTAGCAAAATGACGAGTAGCTTTTTTCATTTCATAAACAGCAGTATCTAAATCAATATCCCCATTTAAATAACTAGCGATTTCTCGATAACCAATTCCTTTCATGGATTGCCAATCAATCTTCGCACCATTTTGTAGTAAAGATTGTACTTCATCTACAAATCCACAATCCATCATAATATCAACGCGTTGATTAATTCTATCATATAAATTTTGACGACTGCGGTTCAAACCTACAATATAGGCATCATAAATTAATTCACCAGTCAATTCATAATGATTTTTTTGTGAAATCTGCTCTTTACCTAAATGATATACCTCTAAAGCACGAATAATGCGATTGAAATTATTAATATGCAATCTTTGAGCCGTCTGTGGGTCTACTTCTTGTAACATTTTATAAACATATTCTTTGCCATGTTCGCTTGCTAGTTTTTCTAAATGCTTCCTATATTCAACATCGCCAGAAGTTTCGTTAAAAATATAGCCTTCAAGCAAGGATTTTACATATAAGCCTGTACCGCCAGCTAAAATAGGAATTTTCCCTTCATTATTTATCTGTTCAATTAAAGGTTTAACCTTATCATGAAAATCACTTACATTAAAATTTTCCCAAGGCTCTAAAATATCAATGATATGATGTTTTATTCCCTTCATTTCTTCTAATGTAGGTTTAGCCGTACCTATATCAAAACCCTTATATACTAACATACTATCGCCAGAGATTATTTCTGTGGATAACTTTTGAGCTAAAGCTATGCTAAGATTTGTTTTACCTACAGCAGTTGGCCCTAAAATAACGATTAATTTTAATTTTTCCATCTTATTTTACTAAATCCAAAGATGAACCAACAGGCACGATATCTACGCTAGCATGTGAAATACTTTCTGCATAGGATTTAAAAGCTTCAGGATTTTCAGCAATAACAGGCCATGTATTATAGTGAACAGGAATAGCATGCTTTGCATTCAATAATTGAACAGCTTTAGCTGCATCTTTAGCGTCCATAGTATAATTACTGCCAATTGGTAAAATAGCATAATCAATTTGTTGTTTTTCGCCGATAAGAGCCATATCGCTAAATAAAGCTGTATCACCAGCAAAATAAACTACAGTATCATCATTGAATTTAATTACAAAACCGCAAGGTATTCCACCTTCTACGCCTGCACTATGCAATGCAGGAACCATAGTTACTATACCAAATGGGAAAGTAAACGAACCACCTAAATTCATACCATGAACATTTACATAATCACTTGGTAATTTTGTCAAAACTTCTGGAGTAGAAATAACTTTTGCACCTGTTTTTTGTGCAATCTGTGTAGCATCTCCATAATGATCTCCATGAGCATGAGTCAATAAAATATAATCACATTCTACTTCATCAGCAGAAATACTTGCTACTGGGTTTCCTGTCAAAAATGGGTCAAATAATAATTTTTCATTATCTGTTTCAAGCAAGAAACAAGCATGTCCATAATATTTAAATTTAATCATTTAAAATCACCTTCTCTGAATTTATTCATCAAAATGTAATAATTCTTTTCGCTTTCTAGCATTAGTCAACATTTCTTCAGCATTTTCAAGTGAAGCTTGTGTTAAATCTATGCCAGATGACATTCTAGCAATTTCAGCGAGTTTAGCATCATAATTAATTTCATCAATGGTAGTAAAGGTTTTATTATTTTTAGTCTCTTTACTGATATAAAAATGAGCATCTGCCATCGCTGCAATCTGTGGTAAATGAGTGATACATATAACTTGTCTATATAGGGCAATGCGAGCAATTTTTTCAGCCATCATTTGAGCTGTTTTTCCGCCAACACCTGTATCCACCTCATCAAATACCATCAAATCAATATCATCTTTTTTTGCGGTAATAGTTTTTAAAGCTAAAGCAATACGAGACAATTCCCCACCTGAAACGATTTTAGCTAAGGATTTTAAATCTTCACCTAAATTAGCAGAAAATAAAATTTCCACATCATCGGCTCCATTTTCAGTGAAATCATCATCATTCAAGGTTAAATTTATGACAAGTTTCGCATCAGCCATAGATAAAGAAGCTAATTCTTTCATGATTGCCATTTCTAGAGCTTTGGCACTTTTTTGACGTAATTCATGCAAAATTAAGGCTTCTTGGGATACATCTTTTGCTAATAAAGATAATTCCTGTTCTAATTTGGCAAGATTATCATCATAATTTTCAATATAGGTCAATTCCTCTTTTGCTTTAGCTAAATAATTCAATATTTCCTCAATAGTATTGCCATATTTTCTTTTCAGCTTGTCGATATCATTTAATCGAGATTGCATCATATCTAACTTTTGAGGATTATAATCTATACTTTCACCATAATTGCGGATTTCATCTGCACTATCTTGTATTTGGAAATAAGCTTCATCTAATATTTGATGAACTTTAGCCATATTTTCGTCATATTGAGCTAAGTTTTCTAAATCCTTGCGTACTTGACTCAATGAACTTAAAATGGCAAATTTACCATTTTCACCTTCATAAAGCAATTTATATGCATCTTGTGTCAATAATGATATCTTCTCTGCATTAGCTAAGACTTTTATTTCAGACTCTAATTTTTCATCTTCATCTAAAGTCAATTTAGCATTTTCAATCTCATTAATTTGCCATTTCAGCATATCTAATCGTTGAGCCATTTCTTGTGTATTTATTTTACTATCAGCTAATTTTTGTTTTATTTGTAACCACTGATAATATTTTTCTAAATATACTTCTTTTTGCTTTTGAATAGCATCGCCATCATACATATCAATAAGTGATAATTGCTTTATAGGTTTTAGTAATGCCTGATTAGCATGTTGACCATGTATATCTACTAATAACTCACCTAGTTGGCGTAAAATAGCCATTGTCGTATGACAATTATTAATCTGTACGCTATTTTTACCATTTATATTTATCTGTCTAGTTATGATTAAATCATCATCTTCAACTAAGATATTATATTTAGTTAAAAAATCTTTGACTAAATTGTTATCCAAAGTAAAAACAGCTTCTACTCGCATAAATTCACAACCACTGCGAATAGCATCAATATTTGTTCTTCGTCCAATAACCATACCTAAGGCACCTAATAAAATAGATTTACCAGCACCTGTTTCACCAGTAAGTATATTAAGACCTTTATCAAAATCTATTTGTACATGCTCAATCAAAGCAAAATTCCAAATTGATAGTGTTTTTAACATGAATATCCCCCAAATTAATTAAGCATATCCTGTAATCTTTTCATTATATCTTCTACAGCAGATATAGGTTTTACTACTATAAAAATATTATCATCACCTGCTACTGTACCTATGATTTCAGGCCATTTAGCATAATCTAAAGTAGAAGCTACTGCATTAGCTGCACCAGGAAGAGTTTTTACTACAATGATATTTTCACTGAAGTTCAAACCAACTACAGAATCTCTAAATAAATTTAATAAACGATTTTTAGAATACATCAATTCCTTATCTGTAGGATAAGCATAACGATATCTTCCATCGCCTGTAGGAACTTTTATTAGCATTAACTCTTTAATATCACGAGAAACAGTAGCTTGTGTTACTACTATATGTTGTTCTCTTAGAGCATTTGCTAATTCTTCTTGTGTTTCAATAACGGAGTGTTCAATAATTTCCTTAATTCTTGCATGGCGTGTAGCTTTCATGCATATTCACCAACTTTCTCAATCCAACATAATGCTGGAGCATTAAAATTATGATTTATCATTTTATACCAACCTACTGTAAAAGATTTTTTAGGTAAATCCTTTACAAATAGTTTTATAGACTGATACTCTTTTAAGCCTTCTTCATGACCTGGATACATAACAATTGCAACATAACCATTTATATTTAAATTGTTTAAGATTTTATCTATGGCCTTTAATGTTGTATCATCTTTTGTCGTGAATTTATGATCTCCACCTGGTAAATATCCCAGATTAAAGATAGCTATATCTATTTTTGTCTGTATATAGTTATCAATATGTTCATGTGAATCATGAATAAATGATATATTTTCTAGTGGTAAATTTATATTATCTTTATTTTTTATTAATAAAGCTTTTGTATTTTCTATAGCTTCTTTTTGGATATCGAATGCATATATCTGAGCATTATTTAAGGTATTTTGAGCTAGAAACAGTGTATCATTGCCATTTCCAGCTGTAGCATCAACTATTATTTTTGCTTCATTTAATCTATTTTTTAATAAGCAATGTGCTAACTGAATTGAGTTACTGAGCTTTTGCATGGAAAATTCCTCTTTTATTATAATTTAAAATAAAAATCTATCGCTTATAAACATAGTTTATTCATAAATGTTTGATAGAAATTTTTATCTTCAAATCTAACTATCTGTGCTGGAAAATTCGCTTTTTCAATTATAATTTCATCATCTGGCTCAATATCAACGCCTTCTTGTCCATCTAATGTTAAGTTTACACTTCTCTTTGTCATACTAATGATATTGATGATATTCAAAGCGACTTTTTCACTTTCATCAATAACCATAGGACGAATGAAGCAAGAATGTGGGCATATTGGGGTCAATATAATCCCTTTTACTTTAGGATTTACAATTGGCCCGCCAGCAGATAAAGAATATGCTGTTGAACCTGTAGGAGTTGATATTATCAATCCATCAGCTTTATAATTTGTTACCATATAATCATTGATAGCTACACCAAAATGTAGCATACGTGATACACCGCATTTACTTACAACTACATCATTTACAGCACTGCCAATATAGTTTATTTTCCCTTGTCTTTTTATATATGCAGACAACATTAATCGTTCTTCTATTTTATATTGTCTATTGATGATTTTTGTCAGTTTGGCTTCAATTTCTCCTGGTTCAATATCTGCTAAAAATCCTAAATGTCCAATATTAATACCACATACAGGTATACCATTTTTAGCTAGTCTTCTACAAAGACCTAATAAAGTACCATCTCCACCGATGCTAATCGCCATATCAATATATTCTTTTTCAATGTTTTGATTGATTAATTCTTCATGATAGAAAAATTTACCTTCTTTTGGCGGTAATAATAATTCAATATTATATTGATTAGCAAATTTTATTACTCTTTCTAAAATCTCCCCAGCTCCTGATTTAGTTACATTAGGATAAATAGCTATTCTCATTAAATATTGTCCCCCTATTTATCTAATTGTGCATGTGCTTTTTGTACAATATCTTTTATCAAATTGTCATCAATATTACTTTGATGTTGTTTATCTAAATCTAATAAAATTAAATATTCAATATTTCCTTCTGGCCCTTTTACTGGAGAATATGTCAATTCTCTAGGTACAAATTCTAATTGTGTACTTAAATCTACGATTTTTTTGATTACTTCTTCATGTACACTAGCTTCACGAACTACGCCTTTTTTACCTACTTTATCTTTTCCTGCTTCAAATTGAGGTTTTATCAAAGCAACTATTTTACCATCATCGCTAAGTAAAGTTTTAGCTACAGGTAAAACTTTATCTAAAGAGATAAAAGCTACGTCGATAGAAGCAAAGTTTATAGGTTCACCTATATCTTCTGGTGTAACATAGCGAATGTTTGTTCTTTCCATATTCACTACACGTTCATCTGTACGCAATGACCATGCTAATTGTCCATAGCCTACATCTATAGCAAAAACTTTTTTTGCTCCATTTTGTAAAGAACAATCTGTAAAACCACCAGTTGAAGCGCCAATATCTGCTACAACTAAATCTGTTAAATCTAATTTAAATTCTTTGATGGCTTTTGCTAATTTTAAACCTCCACGGCTTACATATCCTATACTATCACCTAAAACACGGATAACAGCATCTTCTTTTACCATAGTTCCTGGTTTATCTATTTTTTGACCATTAACTAATACTAAGCCTGCCATTATAGTTGTTTTTGCACGTTCTCGACTAGATACTAAATTTTGTTCTGTTAACATCACATCTAAACGTTTTTTTGCCATTAACTTCACACCTATTTCTATTCTTCAAAATCTTTTATTGTTTGTATTATATCTTCACTTGTTAATTTACATTCTTTCAATAATTCATTGCGTGTACCTTGTTCTATAAATTCATCTGGTATACCCATACGAATTATTGGTTTATATATTTTATTTTGATTTAATAATTCTAAAATAGCACTGCCAAAACCGCCAGCTAAAATACCTTCTTCAATCGTTACTACGTATTTTACTTTTTTAGCTATATTTAAAATTAATTCTTCATCTAATGGTTTTATAAAGCGAGCATTAATAACGCTACAATTTATATTTTCTAATGATAATTTTTCACTAGCTACCATAGCTTCTTTTACCATTGAACCAACAGCGATTATTGCTACTGTAGCATTTTCCTTATCTTGTAAAATTTCGCCTTTGCCTAAAGGTAAAATCTCTACATCTTCTTCAATTGGAACACCACAAGCGTTACCTCGTGGATAACGTATGCTACATGGACAATTATATTCCACTGCACTAAATACCATTTGACGAAGTTCATTTTCATCTTTTGGTGCCATAACTACCATATTTGGTATTTGACGCATATATGCTATATCAAATACACCATGATGAGTTGGGCCATCTTCACCAACAAGCCCTGCCCTATCTAAACAAAATACTACTGGTAATTTTTGTAAACATATATCATGTATAACCTGGTCATAAGCACGTTGAGCAAAAGTTGAATATAATGCTACAAATGGACGTTTACCGATACAAGCTTGACCGCCAGCAAATGTTACAGCATGTTCTTCTGCGATACCTACATCAAAAAATCTCTTAGGGTAAACATCAGCAAATTTTTGTAAGCCTGTGCCTGATGGCATAGCTGCTGTAATCGCTGTTATATTTTTATTTTTGGCGGCTAAATCTATCAATGCTCTACTAAAAACAGCAGTATACGTAGGTACAATGCTATTAGAAGCTATAGGTAGTCCTGTCAATACATCAAATTTACCAATACCATGGAATTTAGATGGATTATTTTCTGCTGGTAAATAGCCATGACCTTTTTTAGTCTGCACATGAATGAGTACTGGGCCATCAATATTTGCTTTAACTTTTTCAAAAACATTTATCAAATCAGTTAAACTATGACCATTTAATGCTCCAATATAATTAAAACCTAAAGCTTCAAAAATACCACCAGGAACAATGGCATTTTTTACACCATCTTTTACATAATTAGCTGTTTTTAAAACAGAACCACCTATTTTCGGTATATTACCCAAAATACGCTGAATATCTTTTTTGGCACGTTTATACTTTTCATCAATGCGAATAAGTGATAAATACTCTGATAACGCACCTACATTTTGTGAAATAGACATTTCATTATCATTTAAAATGACTATTAGTTTACGCTTAGACATTCCTGCATTATTCAAGCCTTCAAATGCTTCGCCACCAGTCAGAGCGCCATCACCAATAATAGCAATTACATTATAATCTTCATTGTCTAAATCACGAGCAACTGCCATACCTAATGCCGCTGAAATTGATGTACTAGCATGACCTACACCAAATGCATCATATTCACTTTCAAAACGATTTGGAAAACCTGTTATGCCATCTTTTTGTCGCAATGTGGAAAATTTTTCTAATCTGCCAGTTAAAATTTTATGTGCATATGCCTGATGACCAACGTCCCAAACAAATTTATCTCGTGGACAAGAAAAGACTTTATGCAAAGCTAAAGTAAGTTCTACTGTTCCTAAACAAGGAGCTAAATGACCGCCATTTTGAGCTACTGTTTTTATAATCAATTCTCTAATTTGCGTGGCTACAATTTCTAACTGAGTTTCAGATAAATATTTTAGCTCTGCCGGAGAATGTATTTGCTCTAAAATATTCATATATAACACTCTTTCTTTAGTTTATTTATTTCTAGTAATTAAATAATCTACTAAAGCTCTTAAAAATTCAGCATTCTCGCCAAAATCTACTAAAGACGCTTTTGCTTTATCCACAGCTTCTTGCGCTAAAGCTTTTGCACTTCCTAATGAACCCAAAGTAACATATGTGGATTTATGATTTTTTTCATCACTACCTACAGGTTTCCCTATAGTTTTTTCATCACCAACAACATCTAAAATATCATCAGTAATTTGAAAAGCCAATCCAAATTGACGAGCATATTCTGTCAAATTAGCTAATTGTTTTTCATCAGCACCAGCCAAGATAGCACCTGAACGAATAGCAGCACAAAATAATGCACCTGTTTTGGCCGCATGCATTTGTTTTAAAGTCTGTATATCAATTTTTTTATTTTCGGATTGCATATCTATTACTTGACCGCCGACCATACCTTCTGCACCAGCAGCCTTGCTCATTTCAGTGATAATTTTTACTTTAGTTTCTGCATCTACATTTTTATCAGTGGCAATTATTTCAAATGCCATAGTGAGAAGCGCATCACCTGCTAAAATAGCTAAAGCTTCACCAAAAACTTTATGATTAGTGAGTTTTCCTCTGCGATAATCATCATTATCCATTGCTGGCAAATCATCATGTATTAAAGAATACGTATGAATGAACTCTATTGATGTTGATAATCTCAAGAATTTTTCACCATCAACGCCTAAAGCATCAGCAGCAGCCATTATTAAAATAGGACGAAGTCTTTTTCCACCAGCCATTAAACTGTAATTCATAGCTTTAGCTAAATCTTTATTGAGTGCCATATTTTCTGTATAAATCTCATTTAATTGCTGATTTATTAAATCCATTTTTCTTTGCATGTAGGATTTCATCATTTAATAATCACCTTCTATATCTAATTTCTTTTCAATTATTTTATTATCTTTTACATCAACTTCTGCATATATAGCATCTTTCGCTCTATTTAATTCATCTAAACAGAAAGCTGATAATTTCATACCTTCATTATATTTATCTATTAATTCATTTAATGGAATATCTCCAGCTTCTAATTGATTTACAATTTCTTCTAAAGTTTCCATAGCATTTTCAAAAGTTAATTTTTTTCTAGCCATGAGAAAAACCTCATTTTTCTTTTATTTGTACAATTTTAGTTTCAACAGTACCATCACTAAGCTCGATGTTTAGTGATTTATTCATATCTATATCTTTGACATTTTTTATATATTTATCATCTTGTTTTACAATGCTAAAGCCTCTTTGCAATACATTTAGAGGATTTAATACTTTTAATTTTTCGGCAATAACTTCCATTTGATGAAATTTATTCACGTATTTATCAGTTACTACTTTATTTAAACGCTCATTTAAAAAATCTAATTCTTGTTGTCTACTTTGCAATAAACGTTCTTTATCGCTAAAAATACTATGTTTCCATAATAAATTAAATTTATTTTCTTTGATTGAAAAAAGATTATATGCTTTATATCTACAATCTCTTTTTAAACTTTCAATATAATTTACTAATGCATCTTTTTCTACAACAGCTAATTCCGCTGCTTGAGAAGGTGTTGCTGCTCTTACATCACTTGCTAAATCAGATAAAGTATAATCTGTTTCATGACCTACTGCTGAAGTTATAGGAATTTTTGAAGCAAATATCGCACGAATTACATTTTCTTCATTAAATGCCCATAAATCTTCAAGTGAGCCACCACCTCGTCCAATGATAATCACATCAACTGGACATTTTTTATTAAAAAATTCTATTCCTTGAACAATTTCCTTACTTGCGTTTTCGCCTTGTACCAAAACAGAATATAAAAGGATCTTCACCAAAGGATTTCGCCTTTTGGCTACATGGCAAATATCTTTAATAACTGCTCCCGTTCTTGATGTTACAACACCTATGCGCTTAGGATAGAAAGGTAATTGTTTTTTATATTTACTATCAAATAAACCTTCATCATTCAATTTATTTTTTAATTGTTCAAAAGCTAATGCAAGTTCACCTATACCTTCAGGCGCTAAATTTTGCACATATAATTGATATAAGCCATCTTTTTCATAAATTGAAATATATCCACTTGCAATTACCTTCATTCCATTTTGCGGAGCAAAACGAAACTTCATAGCATTAAAACGAAATGCTACACATTTTATACTAGCTACATTATCTTTTAAAGTAAAATAACAATGTCCAGAAGAATGGACTTTGAAATTAGATATTTCTCCCTTTAACATGATATTTTGCAAAATAATATCATCATCAAATTGTTGTCGTAAATATTTATTTAATTGACTTACTGTGTAAATTTTTCCTGCCATTATATCCTCATATAAATAAAAATGCCAGGCTGTAACTAGCCTGGCAAATAAACATTGTTATTTAATCATTGAGCCCAAAATACCATTAACAAAACGGGCAGAATCATCTGTACCGAATTTTTTGGCTAATTCGACAGCTTCATTGATTGCTATATTAGGCACCAGTTTATCTGAACTGAATTTCATTTCAAATATAGCTAGACGAACGATATTTCTGTCAATACCTGACATACGTTCGATTTTCCAGTCTTTAGACTTTTCCGCTATCATTTTATCAATAGACTCTAAATTTTCTCTAGTACCACTAACTAATATTCTTACAAAATCACAATCAGCTTCATGAAGTTTTTTATGTGATAATACATTTTCAATAGCACTATCTACTTCACATTCATTAAAATCTAATTGAAATAATGACTGTAATGCGATTTCTCTCGCTTGTCTGCGACTCATATAAAAAACTAGCTCCTTTTACCAACGACGTGAATAAGGTGGTAAGATTTTTTGGATTTTATATAAGATATTATCTGAAAACTCATCATCTTTATCTATTAAATTACCTACATAAAGACCTATTCCCATACAAATTATTACAAATAAAGTAGTGAATAAACCAAATATAAGTATAGCTAAAGAAATTATAAATCCTAAAATAACACCAATAGTTCTACCACAATGTTCATGTAATTGATATTTGATAAAATTTAAAATATATTCTTTCATTGTGCACCTCAGCTAAAACTTCATACAACACGCTTTTTGTTGTTAGTAGAATTATTAGATATGCTTTCTACATTGATATCAATTTTAGCCTTTTCAATACCGATATATTTATTTAAATAAATATCGAGTTGTTGTTTTATTTCATCACTAATTGATACAATATTGCTTTCTTCACCAACAATTAATTTTAGCTTGAAATTAGGTATTAAAGTTTTATCTTTGGTTGGTGCCTTAGTCATTTTCAATCTTACTTTAACATCACGGACCCCTGTAATAGAACGGGCAATCTTATCAGCCATATCTTTTAGTGCTGTTAAGGAGATATTAACCTCTCCCATTTTCCCTTGCACAATTACAGCCTCATTTGTTGATACATCATTACTATGTGTAGATAAACTCTGTATTAATAAATATAGACTACAAATAAAAATGACTACTGCAACCACTACAGTTTCCATGCGACTACATAAATACAAGAACTCATTCCAAATTTGAGCATCGGGAATAAATCTAGCGAATAATACCATAGTCAAAATAGAAATTGCACCAAATGCCAAAGCGTAAAAGAACAGGATGATACGATTTATAACGCTCATACTACTCCTCTTTCTTATACTTAGCGAACGCGTACTTCTTCAGTTTGTACATCTTCTGGGAAACCAACGCCTTGAACATGTACATTAACTTCAACAGTGCTAAGACCTGTCATATTTTCAATAGCTGCTTTTACAGCTTCTTGTACATTTAATGCGATATCTGGAATACGTACGCCGTATTTTACGATGATATAAAGATCAATAGCTGCTTCTTTTTCGCCAACTTCAACTTTTACACCTTTAGAGAAATTTTTACGACCTAAAATTTCTGCGATACCACCAGCGATACCACCACTCATGCCTGCTACGCCTTCAACTTCTGTAGCAGCAAGACCTGCTATAATACTTACTACTTCGTCTGCAATGCGGATAGTACCTAATGCATTATTGATTCCTTTTTTTTCGTCCATGTTAAATCCTCCTTTGAAACTAAAGCAGTCTATATTGTTTTAGTTTTTATTATTAAATCAATTATAACAAAAAATTCATAAATATACAACTAACAGCTTCATTAAGAAGTTATTAAAAAATAACTAGTATTTTAAAATTATAAATCAAAATAAAATATAAAAATTGCACCTTTCTAAAATTAGAAAGATGCAATTCCTATTTTTTAATTTAATTAAGCACGTTCGATATAGTTACCAGTACGAGTATCAATTCTTAATACGTCGCCTTCGTTAACGAAAAGTGGTACACGAACTTCATAACCAGTTTCAACTTTTGCCATTTTAGTAGCACCAGTTGCAGTATCACCTTTAACGCTTGGTTCACATTCAACAACTTCAAGATTTACAGAGTTTGGTAAAGTAATACCAATGATATTGCCTTTGAAAGACTGTAAGCTAATATCCATGTTTTCTTTTAAGAAGTTTAATGCACTACCTAATTGATCTTTTGTAAGTTCAATCTGATCATAAGTTTCATTATCCATGAAAGTGTACATACCATCTGCTTCATATAAATACTGCATAGCTCTAGTTTCTACATGAGCTGCTGGTAATTTTTCATTAGGGTTAAAAGTACGTTCTACAACTGCACCAGTCTGTACGTTTTTAATTTTTGTACGAACGAAAGCTGCACCTTTGCCTGGTTTTACATGTTGGAAATCAACAATCTGCCATACACCGTTATCAATTTCAAGTGTAAGACCTGTACGGAAATCACTGCTGGAAATCATTAAAACATTCCTCCAAAATATATTATCTAATTTTATTTATATAATGTGAAATACCCGACTCTCAATTATTGCGGTCACATTATTTCAACAAGCCGTTTATCACTTTGTGTAAGTGCTTGGCATCCATTTGCAGTAACTAAAACAGTGTCTTCAATACGAACACCGCCAAAGTCAGGCACATAAATCCCCGGCTCATTAGTAACTATCATATTTTCTTTAAGCTTATCTGTTGGACTAAGTGGTGATAAACGAGGTAACTCATGAATTTCAAGACCAACACCATGCCCTAAGCCATGCCCAAAGAAATCACCATAACCTGCATTTTTTATATATTCTCTTACAGGAAAATCAACTTCCCTGCCACTTTTATTAGGTGCAATTTCTTTTAGTCCTAATAATTGTGCTTGCAAAACAATATCATAAATCTCTTTTTGTCTATCACTTGCTTTTCCTACACAAAAAGTACGCGTAATATCTGAATGATATCCCTTGTAAACAGCACCAAAGTCTATTGTAACAAATTCACCATTATTTATCAACTTATCTGTAGCAACTCCATGAGGTAATGCCCCTCTAACACCAGAAGCCACTATAGTAGTAAATGCAGGTCGTTCACTGCCTAATTTGCGCATAAAATATTCTAATTCAGTCGCTATTTCCTGTTCGCTCATACCTGCTTTTACAAATTTCAATATATGCGAATATGCTTCATCACTGATATTAATAGCTTTTTTTATCAATTCTATCTCATTTTCATCTTTGATAATACGAAGTTCTGTTAAATCTAAAGATGTAGAAAAATCAACTTCAATGTCAACTAAATTTTTAGCTAAATAATTATATTGATTAAAAATCAAAGCATTGCCTTCAAATGCTAAACTATTAATATTTAATTTCTTTATAAGCTCTACAGTTTTGCTAAGTAAACCAGTTTTTTGTTCAATAATAGTAAATGAAGTCTGTTCACTAGCTTGTTTTGTATAACGTGAATCAGTAATCAAAAAACAATCATTTAAAGTAATTATTAAAAATGTATCGTCACCTGTAAAACCACTAAAATAATGTAAATTTTCTTCTTTACTTATAAGCATTGCATCACAATAATTTGCCTGCAATACTTTTCTAAGTTTTTCTATACGATTATTCTGATACATAATTTAATCCTCTTTTTGTAGTCTACTAATAGCAATAAATAACGCAGATTTATAACTTTCTAAGCCAAAACCACAAATTTGCCCTTCAACTACAGGTGCAATTACAGAATGATGTCTAAAATCTTCTCTTTTGTGGATATTAGATAGATGTACTTCTATTACAGGTATATCAATAGCAGCTAAAGCATCACGTATAGCAATACTATAATGTGTAAATGCACCAGCATTTAAAATAATATAGCCATATTGACCACGAGCATTATGTAAAGTATCAATAATAGCTCCTTCATGATTACTTTGAAAAAAATCTATTTCGATATTATGTTTCTTAGCTTGTTTTGCTAAATCTTCATTAATATCTTGCATAGTCATACTACCATAAATTTCTGGCTCACGAGTGCCAAGTAAATTTAAATTTGGTCCATGTATAACTAATACTTTATTTATTTTCATAAAAATCACTATCCTTAAGCAAGTTCTAACATCTATATTTTACATATCAATTATAACGAAAATCCTATTAATACGTCAATACTGACAGTTCTCATGATTTATTATAAATTTTATGCATCATTTTAGTTTTAAAAGCTCATTTTTATCTATCAATATATCATCAAATTCACTAAAACTTTTATGTATAAATCTATTCTTGGAAAATAAAAAAATGTCGATAATCTCCATCCTAAAGTTTATCGACATTGCTCTCTCATAATTCCTTATATAACGCATCTTTAATTTTCATATCATTTATCATTAGTATTTAATGATAAATGATGTTTCTTCAACACAGTCAATTTCTGTGCAATCAATATTATCAACTTTAATAATAAAGTTACCTTTTTTTATAGTAGCAAATAACTGATCTAATTTATCTGGATTGCCTTGTGCTTCCATTTCTACAGTTCCATCTGCCATATTTCTTACCCAGCCAGTAATACCAAGTTTGCTTGCATTGTCCACAACAAAAACACGAAGACCTACGCCTTGTACATTGCCTGTGATTACTGCTTTGTAACGTTTAATCTGTTCCATAAAAAAACACTCCTTATTTTTTTATATCAATAAATATATACTTAAAATATAAATATATATCACTGATTTAAATTTAGTATAGTTTATTTTTTTTTCAAATGCAAGTACATCTATTATTAATTTTTCTTATATATTTTTTTGATTTAATAAAATTTAACATATCGTTTATATAAAAAATTTTTATACCAAAGATATGACTCTTACTTGTTTATTTATAATTTATACTATATAATCAGTATATTAATGGCTTGTGCCAATTAAATACAATTTATTCTAAGTATTTAAATATAAAATTAAGGAAGTGTTTATTTTATGCTAACTGGTTATATTGGTACTTACAATACTGCATCAACAAAAGGAATATATCAATTCTCTTATGAAGAAAATTCTGGCAAAATTTCTGATATCCAATCCTTTTTGAGTATTGACGATGCAAAATGTGTTGACAGATATGAAAATATTCTTATCATCACTACTAGCAAAAACAATAAAAGTGGTATTGCTCTAGTTGATATTACTACCAAAACTATATTAGATGAAATACTTTTGGAAAACAGTTCTCCATGTTTTGTAAAACATCATGATGATTTCATTTATACTGCAAATTACCATGATGGTGTAGTTATGGTTTATCAAATAGTCAACAACAAATTAAAATTAATCAAACAAATATCTATTCAAAACAAAGCTGGTTGCCATCAAGTAGTATTATATAAAAACTATCTTATAGTTCCTTGTTTACTACTTGACCAAGTACGTATTTTTGATATAAATAATGATTATGATTTAGTAAAAACTTTAACATTCCCTGCAAAAACAGGCCCTCGTCATGGTGTATTTAATCATGATTATTCTCATTTTTATTTAGTAAGTGAATTAAGCAGTGAATTTTTTGATTTTAGCGTAGATAATCTAGAATTTACTTTGAATACAAAATTAAATCTACTACCTAAAGATAAACTTGATAACACTTCTAGTGCTGCTATTCGTATCACAAAAGATAATCGTTTCATATATATCTCCACTCGTGGAGCAGATTTACTCACTGTTATCAGCCTTGAAAACGAACCTGAAATCATTCAACAAATAAACAGTGGTGGTATGCACCCTAGAGATTTTATCTTAAGTGAAGATGAACAATATCTTTTAGTCGTAAATAAAGATACTGATGATATGAGTAGCTTCCAATTAGATAAAACAAATGGCAAAATTGTTAAATTAATCAATACAGATAAAGTGCCTCATGCTATAGGTATAATTTTATAATATATATTTATTTTTATTTATGAATTATTTATGAAAGAGAGAGTTAACATGTCTTTAAATAAAGCTTTTACAATTTTTGGTGGTACTGGTGATTTGACTTTTAGAAAACTTATGCCTGCACAATACAATATGACTGCAGCAAATGCCGAAGAAGCTCAATCCAGAATTATCATCATTGGTAGACGCGATTATACTACAGAACAATATTGCGAATTAGTTCGTGATTGGGTAAAAAAATTCGCTCGTTTACCATATGAAAAAAAAACTTTTGAAGTTTTTGCTAAACGTATCTCTTATTTTAAAATGGATATCTCCGATTTAAACGAATATGCTCGTTTATCCGAATATTATACTGCTGAAAATATTGATGACCATGTATTTTATCTTGCAGTAGCTCCAAAATTTTTCGGCGTAATTGCAAGTGGATTAAAAGCAGTAAAAGAAGCTTCTTTAGGTAAAGTTATTTTAGAAAAACCTTTTGGTGAAGACTTAGAATCAGCTAAAGAGCTTAACAAACAATTAGAAACTTTCTTCCCAGCAGAAAATATTTATCGCATTGACCATTATCTCGGTAAAGAAATGGTACGCAATATCCAAACTATTCGTTTCACTAACCCTATATTTGCTAACCTTTGGAATTCACAATATATCGAATCTGTACAGATTTCCGCTTTTGAAGATTTAGGTATTGGCACACGTGGTGGCTATTATGACACTAGCGGAGCTTTAAAAGATATGGTTCAAAACCACTTATTCCAAATCTTATCCATAGTAGCTATGGAATGGCCAGAACAATTCTCTACCACAGCTATGCATGATGCTCAATTACGTGTACTTCGTGCACTTCGTCCTGTAGAAGATGTTCGCGATAGTTTAGTTTTAGGTCAATATAAAGGCTATCGTCAAGAAAAATCCGTTCCTACAGATTCTACAACAGAAACTTATGCTGCACTTCGTTTATTTATTGATAATGAACGTTGGTGGAATACTCCATTTTATATTCGCACAGGTAAAAAACTTCGCTGTCGTGAAATGCAAATAGCAATCGTTTTCCGTCAAACATTTATTTCTGCTCCACGCAATATCTTAATTATAAAAATCCAACCAAATGAAGGTGTACATCTTCAATTTAATGTGAAAACTCCAGGGGATACAGATGAAATCACACAAGCAAAAATGGACTTTAGCCAGAGTAGTTCCATTTCTAACAGAATAAACACTCCTGAAGCATATGAACGCTTAATTACAGCTTGTATCAAAGGTGAACGTTCTTGGTTCTCCCAATGGGATCAGATAGAAACAAGTTGGGACTTTGTTGAACACTTAAAGGATTTATATCGTTGGGATAAACTTCCTGTATTCACATATGAACAAGGCTCTGACGGCCCTGCAGAAGCAGATAATTTATTAAAACGCTTCGGCGATGAATGGGTATTTTAATTAAAAAACTTATAAAAATAGTCCCTAGTAACATAAATTACTAGGGACTTATTTTTTATTTGTATCTTTATTTTACCTGAGACATAACATCATCAAGATTATTCAATAAATCATTGATATTTTCTTCACTGATAACAAGTGGTGGTTGGAAAGCAAGAACATTTCTAGCTATACCATTTTTACCGATGAGGAAGCCTCTATCTTTCATTGTTTCTACAACAAATTCTAATTTATCTGGAGCTGGAGATTTATCTGGATTGATAAGTTCTGCACCTACCATTAATCCTAAACCACGAACATCACCAATAAATAGATATTTTTCTTGAAGAGCAATCAATCCATCTTTTAATTGTTTTCCGCGAACACGAGCTTTTTCGACAAGATTATGTTCTTCGATATAATCAAGTACAGCAATACCAGCTGTAGAAGAAACAGGATTTCCACCTAATGTAGAAGCACCAGGACGAGTGTATTTATCTGCGATTTCACTGCGAGAAATAAAACAGCTAATAGGAGCACCATTGCCTAAAGCTTTAGCCATTGTCATGATATCTGGTTCAACATCATAATTTTCAATAGCAAACATTTTTCCAGTACGTGCAAAACCTGTCTGCACTTCGTCAATGATTAATAAAATATTGTGTTTTTCTAAGATTTCTTTTAAACGTTTAAAATATCCTTTTGGAGGTGCTACGATACCTGCATTACCTTGGATAGTTTCACAAATCATAGCAGAAACATTTCCAGAAGTTGCATAGCTGATAATATCTTCTACAGCATTTGCACAAGCATAATCACATTCTGGGAATTTTTTACCCATTGGGCAACGGTAACAATAAGGGTTTGGTGCAAAATGAATACCGCCTACAGGATTTGGGTCAGTTCTCCACATGCCGATACCAGTCAAATTCATAGTGAGTTTTGTTCTACCATGTAAACCATTGCGAAGAGCTAATAATTCACTTTTTCCATTATAAATATTTGCTAAAAGTAACGCACCTTCATTTGCTTCTGTTCCTGTAGAACAAAAGAAAGATTTTTGTAATCTGCCTGGTGTTACTTGAGCTAATTTTTCAGCTAAATTATAGATATCTTCTGTCAAATAGATATTGCAAACATGTTGTAGAGTCTGCACTTGTTTTGCTACTTTTTGTGTAATTTCAGGATTGCAATGACCGCAGTTTATAACAGATACACCAGCAAAACAATCTAAATATTTTTTGCCTTCATGGTCGTAAAGATATTGCATTTCACCTTTTACAAATTGAGGAGGATTGACAAAGAAATGACCTAAACAAGGCATGATATATTTCTTTTTCTTTTCAAGACATTTTTCAGGGCCTAAATACTGAGACATAATATACTTCCTTTCATTATTTTTATATTTTCTAATGTTATGTATAAATAATATTGATAATAAACATTAGAAAGAATTGTCATTAATATAATAAGCCATAAAGCCTAAAATAAAAATGACAATTCTAAAATGACTATGAATAATTAATAAGATTTTTTATGACGATAAACACCAATACCAACTGGACGAGGACTTACTTCTTTGATTTTTTCGATCATATCGTTATTTTTGCCATTATCAATAGTGTCGCGATAAATTTTAGTCAACATACCAGTAACTTCTGGTGTATAATCTTGAGCTTCGATACGAAGAGTATCTGCTCCCATTAATTTGTCAATATAAGGAAGAAGACATAAATCATTAGTAAATAAAATATGAATTCTACCAAATTGGTCTACACGCATAGAATGTTTTCCGCCAACTGTATCCAATAAAGCAAAATGTTTATCATTGAATTCTGGATTAGTAAGTGGGTCATATTTTAAATTCAATGCAGGAATATTTGTATCAGAAATCATAGCTTCTACATTACCATGAACAGTGATTGTCATTGGTAATTTACTACTTTCAACTAAAGTTTTCACTTGAGCATAAGGCAATTCATAAGAAGCTGTTGCATTTACAATGCCATTTTCTTGTAAAAATTCTGTAGCTACATGATTAAATACATTGAAACTATGGTCAGCATAAATAGGTAAATCTGTAAGTTCACGTACAATAGTAGCTGCACCTAAATTTCCTACCATGATACCATCTGGTTTTATTTCATTTAAATCATGACATAATTGTTCTAATTCACTACATTGATCTTTTAAAGTTGTTCTAGGAGTATTAACTATTACTTTTGCCCCAACATTATGAGCTTCCTGTAAAATAGTTTTTATATCTCCTAAAGTCCATGGAGTATGTGGACGATAAACTTCGCCTGCTACATAAAGAATATTAGCACCATTAGCTAAAGCTTCACGAGCATGTGCTAAAGTTGCAGCTTTAATAGCAAGTTTTGGTTTATTATCAGCAGTTTTAATAGCTTCTAAATCATTGAGCCATTCACAATCTAAATCTGCTTCTTTTGCTGCATAACTGAAAAATCTTGGTTCGCGTTTTCCAGTATAGCCAATAGCTCTACTATCAGGTTTATCCATAGCAAAACAAGTGGAATAATCACGTACACGATTTTCAAAAAGATTTTTCCAATCTTCTTCATTTACATGATAACCAGCAGGATCAGCTACATAACTATCAATAGCACGGCGATAAATGCTTACAATATTTGCCACGAAATCAGCACTGCGCATACGACCTTCAATTTTAAAAGAATATACACCAGCTTGAATTAAATCTGGAATATTTCTATACATACACATATCTTTCAATGCTAAACGATAATCGCCATCTGTTGTAGTTTCTTGTTCTTGACCTGTTTGTTCATCAATGATTTTATATGGCCAACGACAAGCTTTCATGCAACGACCACGATTACTACTATTGGCAAATAAAACGCCAGAATGAATGCATTGTCCACTTTCAGAAATACACATATCACCATGAACAAAATATTCAAGTTCAAAATCACTGTCTACAGCTTTTAATTCACTGAGTTCTTTTAAAGACATTTCACGGCTAACAACGACACGACGAATGCCATATTCTTTTAATTTTTTTATAGCAGCATTATTATGAGAATTCATCATGATAGATGCATGCATAGTTATATTCAATCCAAGTTTTTTCACAATTTGAGCTACAGCTAAATCTTGAATTAAAATAGCATCTGGCTGTATTTCATTTAAATAAGTCAAATATTCTTCAAGCTCTGGAATTTCTTCATCACTGATTAAATTATTAATAGTAATATAAAGCATTACTCCATGAGCATGAGCATATTCTACAGCTTTTTTTAACATTTCATTATCAAAATTAGCGTCTGATTTGAGCATACGCATATTAAAATGTTTTCCACCCAAATAAATAGCATCAGCCCCAGCATCAATGGCAGCTACTAATGTTTCCCAATTGCCAGCTGGAGCTAAAAGTTCTACAGACTTTTTATTTAATAACATTAAACAATCCTCCAAATAAATAAACTACTATAAGTATAACATAAAATTTTATGCTTTTAAATTAATAACATTTATTATTAAATAGGCTTAATCCCATTCACGTTCTGCTAATGCTTCTTCTAAATTAATTGGTAAATGAAACCATTGAATAATATATTCTAAATTACGAATAAGATATTCTCTAGCTATATTATCATATTCGCTGTCATTATCGAGAAATTCATATTGCAAACTATTGGCATTTTGAATTAAGTCATAAATTTTATCACCAACATCTGCCATATTTTTTGGTTTTTGTTCCACAAAATTAATAAAATCTTCTAATAAATATTTGATTTTATCAATCAAAAAGTCTGGATAAAAACTATCCTCGTATAATTCCTCTAATAAAATATACTGGTCATCAAAACTGTCCATTTAATAAAAAATATCCCTCCAATAAATAATTATATTTGATATTATACAATATATTCTAAATTAAAGCTAATTTTCTTAAAAATAATCCCGTTTATTTTGTTCGGAAACCTGAACATTTTGCTTGATTATTTAGGAATAGATAGAGTATAATTTATATATATTTCTAGATAAGATTTAAAAAGCAGGTGATTTATTCCCATGGATAAAATGGATAAAGTACAAGCACTAGAAAGTGCTTTAAAACAAATTGAACGTGATTTTGGTAAAGGCTCCATCATGAAATTAGGTGATGTTTCTGCTAATATGAATATCGAAGTAATTCATACTGGCTGTTTACCACTTGATGCAGCTCTTGGTGTTGGTGGTGTTCCTCGCGGACGTATAGTAGAAATCTTCGGTCCTGAATCTTCTGGTAAAACAACTGTAGCACTTCATATTGTTGCTGAAGCACAAAAAACAGGTGGTGTGGCTGCATTTATCGATGCTGAACATGCTCTTGACCCAGTTTATGCCAAAAAATTAGGCGTAGATATCGACAATTTATTGATTTCCCAGCCAGATAACGGTGAGCAAGCCTTAGAAATCGCTGATGCACTCGTTCGCAGTGGCGCTATTGATGTAGTAGTTGTTGACTCAGTAGCAGCACTTGTTCCAAAAGCGGAAATCGAAGGTGATATGGGTGATTCTCATGTTGGTCTACAAGCTCGTTTAATGTCTCAAGCTATGAGAAAATTAACAGGTATCATCAGCAAATCTCGTACAACAGCAATTTTCATTAACCAAATTCGTGAAAAAGTTGGCGTTATGTTCGGTAATCCAGAAACTACAACCGGTGGTAGAGCTTTAAAATTCTATGCTTCCATTCGTTTAGATGTACGTAAAATCGATACAATTAAACAAGGCAATGACCCTGTAGGTAGCAGAACAAGAATTAAAGTTGTAAAAAATAAAGTAGCTCCTCCATTTAAACAAGCTGAATTTGATATTATGTATGGTGAAGGTATTTCTCGTGAAGGTAGCTTAATTGATATGGGTACAGCTTTTGAAATCTTAGATAAGAGTGGTACATGGTATTCTTATCAAGGCACTCGCTTAGGTCAAGGTAAAGAAAACGTAAAAGCATATTTAAAAGAACATGCTGACACAGCATTAGAAATTGAAAATAAAATTCGTGAAAAATTATTTGTTCAAGAAGAACAAACTGAAGAAAAAGTTGAAGAACCAACTAAAAAATCTAAAGTAACAGCTGATAATGAAACAGCAAAATAATACAAAAACAGCACTTATTTATGCTGTTGATTTATTAGCTACAAGACCTTATAGTACCCAACAATTAATTACAAAATTAAAACGCAAAGAATACGCACCAGAAGAAATTCAAGAAGCCATTAATCGCCTAACTGCTCGACATTATTTAGACGATACAGATTTATGCCAACGTCAATATCAAGCATATATCAATGAAAAACATCGCAGTATAAAAGCTATTAAATATAAGTTAATGGAAAAAGGATTTTCTCAAAGTGATATTCAAAATGCTCAAGAAGAAACAGATATTGATGAAATAGATTATGAATATACTGTTTGTTTGCGATTATTAAATAGCCATTATACTCCTAGCAAAGCTGACAAATTAAAATGTCAAGGTTATCTTTATCGTAAAGGATTTAATTATTCAGCTATCCGCTTAGCAATCGAAGATTTCTTTTATAACCCTTAATATAAATTTATCCCCCAAAATACTCATCTATTTTGGGGGATTTTTAATTGAAAATTATCTTTGTTTAATTGAGTTTTTGCCCAAAAGATTTTTTAGATTATTGACTACAGTTTCACTGCCATCAATCCAAAATTCTCGATTGCCTTTAATCATTTTTTTACTGCTCATAAAATACATATAAACAGGGCAAGGGCCAGCATTTTCTTGCAATGTTTCTGTTATTTTACTAAAGAAAGCATTATCTTCTTGCTCTGGTTTTACGATAATACAAAATTCTGGTGTATAGTCTTCTAAACCTATCACTTTATCAGCAATAATTTTATTAGTATCATCACTTTTATCTAATTTTCCTCTGACCACAACAGGAATATCTGGCACTAAATAATTGATATTATCATAAAACGCCTTTGGAAATACAATGACTTCTACTACACCTAAAAAGTCCTCAATTTCTAAAAAGCACATCATATCGCCTTTTTTTGTAGTTACTCTTTTTGCTTTGCGAATAATTCCTGCTACAGAGATATATTTTCCATCTTTTTGCTTTTCTAGACTTTCAATAGTAGTCAAATACTGTATTTTTTCTCTATATTCTTCTAGTGGATGCCCTGTGATATAAAAGCCTGTGATTTCTTTTTCCATGTTTAGTAATTCTATTTTAGGAAATTCCTGCATTTTTGGCATTTCCAATTTATCAATGCTCTCTTCTTCCTCCATAAAATCACCAAATAAATCCATCTGTCCACTAGCTAAATCTTTCTGACGTCTAGAGCCTAAATCCATAGCTTGATCTAAAACAGCCATATATTGAGCACGATTATAACCTAAAGAATCAAATGCACCACATTTTATAAGATTTTCTAAAGCTCTTTTATTGATACATCTACTGCTAACTCGTGAACAAAAATCTTCTAAAGATTTAAATAAACCATCTTTCTCGCGGATATCTACAATCGTTTTTAAGGCATTTTCACCTACATTTTTTACAGCAGCTAAACCAAAACGAATACTATTTTTATCTACAGTAAATGTATCACGACTAGCATTTATATCTGGTGGCAAAATATCAATTCCCATATGTTTACATTGTTCAATATATTCGCCAATTTTATTACTTGTCATCAAGCTAGTCAAAATAGCCGCCATAAATTCCTGCGGATAATGAGCTTTTAAATATGCTGTTCGCCATGACACAAGTGCATAAGCAGCACTGTGAGATTTATTAAAACCATAATCGGCAAAATGTAATAATAAATCAAAAATAGTTTCTGCAAGTTTATCATCTACGCCATTATCTTTAGCACCTTTTAAGAAATTTTCTTTTTGTGACATCAAGACATCATGCTTTTTCTTACCCATTGCACGACGCAAAATATCAGCTTGCCCCAAAGTGAAACCAGCTAATACTTGAACTATCTGCATAACCTGTTCTTGATACAAAATCACGCCAAAAGTTTCTTTTAAAATTGGCTCCAAATCTGGATGAATATATGTTACTTTTTTTCTACCATGTCTACCATTGATAAAATCCGTTACCATGCCACTGCCCAAAGGACCTGGTCGATACAATGCCATAACAGGAATTAAATCAGCAAATCCCGTTGGTTGCAAATCTTTTACCAAAGTAGTCATGCCGGCAGACTCTAACTGAAATACTGCTCCTGTTTCTCCTCGACAAAGCATTTGCGAAGTCTTTTCATCTTCAAGTAGAATTTCATCTAAATTTATCTCTATACCGCGATTATTTTTTATATTTGTCAAAGCATCAGCGATAACTGTAAGCGTACGTAATCCCAAAAAGTCCATTTTCAATAGACCTAATTCTTCAACACAATCTTTATCATATTGAGTTACAAATGTACCTTCAGATATCTGAATAGGAACATAATCTGTAACAGGATCTTTAGAAATAACTACACCAGCAGCATGAGTTGAAGAATGACGTGGCATACCTTCTACATCTTTGGCAAAATCAATTAATTTACGAACTTCAAGATTTTCTTGATATAAAGTCAATAATTCTGATGAATCTTTTAATGCTTTATCCAAAGTCATGCCCAATTCTTGCGGAATTAACTTTGCTATCTTATCCACTTCGTTATAAGGCATATTCATGACGCGACCTACATCTCGCACTGCACCTTTTGCCGCCATCGTACCAAAAGTAATTATCTGTGCTACATGGTCATCGCCATATCTTCTTTTTACATATTCAATAACTTCATCTCTACGAATATAACAAAAGTCAATATCTATATCCGGCATAGTTACACGTTCAGGATTTAAAAAACGCTCAAAGAGTAAACTATATTTCAATGGGTCAATATCTGTAATTCCTAAAATATACGCTACAATACTACCAGATGCCGAACCACGACCAGGCCCTACCGCTATATTTTGACTGCGAGCAAAATTTATAAAATCCCATACAATCAAAAAATAACTATCATAGCCCATGCGATTAATAATAGATAATTCATAATCTAACCTTTGTTGTATTTCCTCTGTAACTTCAGCATATCTATTATGAATTTTTTCCTTACACAATTTATGCAAATACTGTTCATCAGTCATACCTTCTGGCAAAGGAAAGTTTGGTAAGTGTAAATGACCAAATTCAAAACTTACATTACAACGATTTGCAATTTCCAAAGTATTTGTAATAGCTTCCGGTGTATCTTTAAATAAAGCAAGCATTTCAGCACCAGATTTTAAATAGAAGTCATCATTATAAAATTTCATTCTATCTTTATCATCTAAAGTTCTGCCTGTTTGTATACACAAAAGCACATCATGAAAATCGTTATCTTCTTTTTTTATATAATGTATATCATTTGTAGCCACTAATTTTAAATCATATTTTTGCGCTAAACTGATTAATCCTTTGTTTGCCTTAGCTTCTTCAGGAATTTGATGATTTTGAATTTCTAAAAAGAAATTATCTTTGCCAAAAATATCTACATATTCCTGCACTAATTTTTCCGTACGTTCCATATTATCACGAATAATTGCTTGAGGAATTTCGCCCGCTATACAACTGCTCAAACAAATAATACCTTCGTGATACTGACGCAATAAATCTTTATCTACACGAGGTTTATAATACATACCTTCAATATTTGCTAGAGAAACTAATTTAATGAGATTTTGATATCCCTTATTATTTTCTGCTAACAAAATTAGATGATAATAACGAGTGCCTTCCACTTCAAAATTATCAAAACGAGATTTTGGTGCTACATAAACTTCACAACCAATAATAGGCTTTATTCCTTGTTTCAAAGCTTCTTTATAAAAAGCAATCGTTCCATACATAGTACCGTGGTCAGTAATCGCTATAGATTTCATGCCCAATTCTTTTGCGTGTGTAATTAATTTTTTTACTCTACTAGCACCATCTAATAAGCTATATTCTGTATGCACATGCAAATGAGTAAAATCTATATGATTTTCAACTACAGTATTTACATCAGATTTTTCTAATTTCATTATGACCTCTCTTTCTAAAAATAATAAAATATCTTCAAAAATAAAATTAAAGCTAATATATTAAGTAAAATAATTTTAACATATGATTATTATAAAGAAAATAAATCTATACCAAATATAAAAGCTTCTTTTTCTTCATTAAAATAACAATATAAAAAAGAAGATAATTTAAGCATTCCATCAATTATCTTCTAATATAAAAATTTATGATTTAGTTTTATTTTTCACTATGTTTACAAATCATTAATAAACTATATCTTTATTTTCCATCAACTAGATAATAAGCCATAATATTTACTTATTTAACTCATTATTTCCAAAATAAATAGCATAATACCTTATTTTTTAACTATTATTTATCATTATTAATATCTTAATCTACCTATTTTTTATCATAATCATCATTATAATTATTCAGATTAACATTTTTATTGATATCATATATTTTGAGAAATGCTTTTTCATGTAATTTTCCATTACACAAACACCTCTTTTCAATACATTTTGTCTTTATTTTATCACAAGTATTATGTAACATAAATCTATTATTACTAATAAAATATATTTCTACCCAAAATATTGTAAATATGTTATTATATACATATTAATTTATAAAGAAGGTGTTTAAATGGAGTTATTGAATTCATTAGTCGGTCAAATCAATGATATTTTATGGAGTTATGTTTTAATTATTTTACTTATTGGTGCTGGTATTATTTTTACTATTCGTACAAAATTTGTACAAATAAGATTTATCAAAGAAATGATACGTCTTATTGCTGGTGATGCAGGCAATAAAATGGAAGGACAACAAATTTCTTCTTTCCAAGCATTCTGTGTAAGTACAGCTTCTCGTGTAGGTGTTGGTAATATTGCTGGTATCGCTATTGCAGTAGTTCTCGGTGGTCCAGGTGCTATCTTCTGGATGTGGATTATTGCTATCTTAGGTTCTGCAACTGGTTTTGTGGAAAGTACTTTAGCACAAATTTACAAAGTACCTCGTACTGATAGCAATGGCTATCTTGGTGGCCCTGCTTATTACATTAATAATGCACTTCATAGCCCTAAAACGGCTGTATTCTTTGCTATCTTAATCAGTGTTACTTATGGACTTATCTTCAATTCTGTGCAATCCAATACAATTTCCTTATCTTTACAAACTGCATTCAATTTTGATGCTACTATGATTGGTATTGTTATTGCTGTATTCTCTGGAATTGTAGTATTTGGTGGTTTACATCGCATTGCTAAAGTTACTGAATACATGGTGCCTATCATGGCTGGTATTTATTTACTTATCGCTTTTGCTATCACTATATATAATATTTCAGAATTACCAACTGTTTTATCTGTCATCTTCAAAGATGCTTGGGGTATTGAATCTGTTGCTGGTGGTAGCTTCGGTGCTGCTATCATGACAGGTATTAAACGTGGATTATTCTCCAATGAAGCTGGTATGGGTTCTGTTCCAAATGCCGCAGCTACTGCTGAAGTAAGTCACCCTGTAAAACAAGGTCTTATCCAAGCTTTTGGTGTATTCGTAGATACATTATTTATCTGTACTGCTTCTGCTTTCATCGTATTATTCAGCAGTGATTATCAAGCAACAGGTTTAACTGGTATTCAGCTCATTCAATACGATTTAAGCTTATATTTTGGTGATATCGCTACAACTGGTATAGCTATTATCGTTTTATTATTTGCATTCACTTCTATCGTAGGTAACTACTATTATGGAGAAATCAATATAAAACACTTGTCTGATAACCCATTATATTTAAATATTTTCCGTATTCTTGTTGTAATTATGGTATTCTTCGGCTCTGTTGCTGAATTGAGCTTAGTTTGGAATTTAGCAGACTTATTCATGGCTTTAATGGCAATCACAAATATCATTGCTATTTTACTCTTAGGCAAATATGCTTTTATTGCTTTAGATGATTATACTCAACAGAAAAAACAAGGTATTAAAGATCCTGTATTTAAAGCTAGTATCTTACCAAAACAAGACGGTATTTATTGGTGGAAAGATAACAATAAATAATTATTAAACATAAAAAGACTTGATTTTAAAATTTATAAATCAAGTCTTTTTTATATCATAAATAAATACACTTTTACAATTTATTACGCAAATAATAAAAAGTTATAACATTACAATAATAAAAAATAAAAATAGAGAAAAATGTTTTAAAATCATACATAAAATTAAAATATTATAGACAATATAAATATTTACCTGTATAATTTATGATAACACATCAAAAGATGGCATTAAGGAGGCTTTCTTTATGAAGAAAGATGTAATATTTAAAGGTGCAGGCGTAGCTATTGCTACTCCATTTTATGAAAACGGAAACGGTATCAATTATGATGAATTAGCTCGTTTAATTGATTTCAACTTAAACAATGGTACAGACGCTATCATAATTGCTGGTACAAGTGGCGAATCTGCTACAATGACAGATGAAGAACATGAAGAAATTATTAAATTTACTGTTGACTATGTAAATAAACGTGTTCCTGTTATTGCAGGTACTGGTTCTAATGATACTAGATATGCTATTAATTTATCTCAACATGCAGATAAAGCAGGTGCTGATGCTTTATTAGTAGTTACTCCATATTATAATAAATGTACACAAAAAGGACTTATCAAACATTTCACATCTATCGCTGATAATGTAAATGTACCTATCATTCTTTATGATGTACCATCTCGTACAGGTGTAGGTATTACACCAGAAACTTACGCTGTTTTAGCAGAACATCCACGCATTGCAGCAGTTAAAGAAGCTAGTGGCAATATTAGTCAAGTTGCTGAAACAATGTCTCTTTGCGGTGATAAACTCACTTTCTATTCTGGTAATGATGACCAAATCGTTCCATTATTATCTTTAGGTGCAAAAGGTGTTATCTCCGTACTTTCCAACGTTATGCCACAAGAAACACATGATATGTGTCAATTATTCTTTGATGGCAAAGTTGAAGAAGCAGCAAAAAAACAAATTGAATACTTCCCATTAATCAAAGCATTATTCTGTGAAGTAAATCCAATTCCTGTAAAAGTTGCACTTCGTTTAATGGGCTTTGACATGGGTCCTTTACGCATGCCACTTTGCGAAATGGAAGATGCTCATCTTGAACAATTAAAAACAGCAATGCGTAAATTTAACTTAATCAAATAATTTTATACTTAACTAAAAAACACTTTCTAACTTAGAAAATATCTAAAATTAGAAAGTGTTTTTTTTAATTTCTATTGCCAGCGGCATATTTACCAGTATCAATATCTAAAACAGGACGAAGTGGTTCAATTAAAGAATCTTCATATCTACAAATCCATTGAACTTCTGGTGTCATTTTGCCCTCATCATTCATGCCATCAATGGTATCGCCATCTTTAATCATGATATCATCATTATTCAAAATATAACGAGCTAAGCTATATGCAAGATTAGCTACTTTATTAGGGTTCATACCTTTGAAATGGAATTGTACATCACTTAAACCAATATTAGCCAATCCTACACTATCTACAATGAATTCATTTGTATTAGGCACATTAAAGAAACGAATATTGACCATACTATATAAATATTTAACTATACCAGTTTCTTTTAAATTCTTAATGGATTGAGCTAATTGTAATTTACCTGCTGATTTTATCCAAATAGCTTGACATTTAGGATATAATTTTAAAGCTACATTAAGCCAATCAACTAACATAATAGCACGTTCTTTAGGAATTTGTCTTTGAGCATTTACATCCCATATTTTTACAGCATATTTATATTTACTCAATAATTCTTCACTGTTAGCTACATTCCAAATCTGTGTGCGTTCAAATTCACTTACAGCTACTTTATCATCAAAATCTGTTATATTTCCCATAGCAAGTACTACTGGAGAAGTTGTATTATCTTCATTATATGCTACAAATTTATCTACGCTAAATTCAATATCATTTTCATCTCTATTGATGATATTTATATCACCAAATATTTTTCTAGCTTCACGAAAAATAGCATTTGCAGTAGGTCTTGTTGGCATTTCTTCAAAAAGCAATTCAATAGCTACTGATTTACTAATATTGTCTACTAAATTTTCCATAAATCTACCTCAAATAAAAATTTATATTCACAAAAAAGAAGATACCATTTTTCTATGGTACCTTCTTTGATACGTATTAAACTTTAAACAAATTCAGATGATTATTCTTCTGCTTCAAGTTTATCCATTAATTCTTCATAAGCTTGTTGAGCAATTTCAAATTCTTCATCTGTTGGTTCAATATATTCAACTTCACCATTTTCATCTTTAACGATTTTTGCTAAGATTACATCTACTTCTTCTTCGCAACCGCATTCTTCATCATGTTCATGGCATTCACATTCTTCATCGCCATCAATGCTAACTAAAATAGCATATTTATCGCTACCTGCATCGAAAACCATTTCTTCTACATAATTGTATTCATTACCTTCTTCATCAGTAATAACAACTACAGTACCTTCAGTATCTTCTTCAACAACGGAATTGTTTTTTAATTCTTCCATTATATAATCCTCCTAAGATTTAACTTTACTCTAATCATAACATATTTCTTTCTTCTTGCCAAAATATTTATCGTAAAAAGTAGATAAAATTTTCATTAAAAATCTTAGCTAATACCAAAATCTTTGAATAAGCGTTTAACATATCGCCAACCTTTTTGAATTGTATTCATAGCTGCTGGCATAAGTTCTGGATTTTTAACCACAAGATTAATAATTCTGCGACGTAATTGTCTATAATCTGCATCAACATCAACAAAGAAGTCTTCCATATCTTTTTCCACAGATACTTGAGGTATATTAGCAGCTTTGATTTCACAAGTATTCTTCGTCATGATAGCTCTATCTGCATAAAATGGAATATACGCATTCCAGCCGAATTCTTCTTCAATCATTTCTTTTACAGCTTTACTAGCAGTAGCTTCACCATGTACTACAAATACCTGTTTAGCATTATACATAGTTAAATGTTGTAACCATTCTTCCATCTGTGAATAATCAGCATGAGCAGAAAATCCGTCCATATTTACAATTCTAGCTTTTACACTGATTTCTTCACCTAAGACTTTTACTTTTTTAGCGCCTTCTAATAATTTTCTACCTAAACTTCCTTCTGCTTGATAACCTACAAATAAAATTGTAGATTCTGGACGCCAAAGATTATGTTTTAAATGATGAAGTACACGTCCAGCGTCCGCCATACCACTAGCCGATAAAATAATATGTGAACCTTCTTCTGTGTTTAAGGCCTTAGATTCATTTGCACTTTCGCAAAGACGCAACTGTGGCATTTGAGGCAATTTACCATGTTTTCTAATATATTCAGTTGCTTCATCATCAAAATATTTTGTATTCTTAGCAAAAATTCTTGTAGCTTCAACAGCAAGTGGGCTATCTACTACAACTGAATAATCCTCTATGCGATTGGCTTTCCATAATTTGAATAAATAATATAACATTGTTTGTGTACGACCAACTGCAAATGATGGAATAATTAAATTTCCGCCTCTATCCATAGTATCATTTATAATTTCTGCTAATGGAGTTTCTTTATCATAAATTTGATGTTTACGATCACCATAAGTAGACTCAATTACTAAATAATCTGCTTCTTTTATATGTGTAGGGTCTTTTATAATAGGCTGGTCAGGTTGCCCCAAATCGCCTGTAAATACAATTTTAGTTTCTTCGCCATTTTCCGTTACATAAACTTCAATAATTGCTGACCCCATGATATGACCAGCATCTTTATAAATAGCTCGTATGCCATTTACTGGATTGATTTCTTGATCATAATCAATTGGCACAAATTGTTTTAATGAAGCCATAGCATCATCAATAGTATATAAAGGAGCTATTGGTGTTTTTCCCATACGTTGCCCTTTACGATTTGTTATTTGCGCATCAGACTCTTGGATATGTGCACTATCTGGGAGCATGATATTTACTAAATCGCAAGTCGCTTTTGTCGCATATATATCGCCCTTAAATCCTTGTTTACATAACTTAGGAATAAGACCGCAATGGTCAACATGAGCATGAGTTAAAAGTACGCAATCTATATCTGACGGTACAAAACGAAAATCATTGTAGTTTAAATCACGTAAATTTCTCGCACCTTGAAACATACCACAATCAATCAAAACTTTATGGTCATTTGCTTCTAATAAATAACAAGAACCTGTAACTGTATGAGCCGCACCTAAAAATTGTAAATTCATAAAAACCCCTCCTTCATTAAGGATTTCGATTATTTTATTTATACTGTATATATTCTAAAAATACAAATTAAAATCCTTTAAAACTTTCATTAAAATCTCATTAAATAATATGCTCTTTTAAATCTTTATAAAAAAGTAATAAAATCGCAAGAATTCTGCCACATGATTAGATAAATAAATAATTTATACTTTGTTATGTGATTTATTAATTTTATTTTTATGAAGGGAGTATTGTGACAACTAATCCAAAAACACTAAAAAAATGAACGAACAAATTATTTTTTGTGCCACCAATTCAACTAAGCTAATATTACAAGCTCTTAACACTTCTTTTACGGGATTAAGTGAACAAGCCATTAAAGAACATCGTAATTTATATGGCAATAATAAAATTGTGCATGGAAAAAAATTATCTTTAACTAAACGTATTACCAATGCTTTTATAAACCCATTTACAGCAATTTTATTTTGTCTGGCTATAGTTTCTATTTTTACTGATATTATTATTCCTATCATGCAAAATAGCCCTGATGATGTAAATCCTGTAACCGTTATTATAATTCTTACAATGGTCTTTATATCTGCTTCTTTGCGTTTTGTTCAAGAAAGCCGTTCCGGTAATGCAGCCGAAAAACTTCTATCTTTAATAACAACTACTTGCACCGTTACTAGACAATATCGCCCTAAAGCAGAAATTCCTTTAGAAGATGTGGTAATTGGTGATATTATCCATCTAAGTGCTGGTGATATGATTCCTGCTGATGCTAGAATTTTAGAAGCTAAAGATTTATTTATTAGCCAAGCATCATTGACAGGTGAAAGTGGACCAGTAGAAAAAATTGCTAAAACTTATCAAGAAAAAAATCTTTCTATTACTAATTATAATAATATTTTATTCATGGGAAGTAATGTAATAAGTGGCAGTGCTACTGCTGTAGTAATCGGTGTTGGCAATAATACTTTATTTGGTTCAATCGCTTCATCTGTTTCTACTATACCTATGGAAACAAATTTTACTAAAGGTGTCAATTCCGTCTCTTGGATTTTAATTCGTTTTATGTTATTTATGGTACCCATAGTATTTTTTGTCAATGGTATAACTAAAAATGATTGGGTAGAAGCTTTCTTATTTGCTATCTCCATTGCTGTAGGCTTAACACCTGAAATGTTACCTATGATAGTTACTACTTGCTTAGCTAAAGGTGCCGTTTCTATGTCTAAGAAAAAAACTATCGTAAAAAACTTAAATTCCATTCAAAATTTTGGTGCTATGGATATTCTTTGTACTGATAAAACTGGTACATTAACCATGAATAAAGTTGTTTTAGAATACCATTTAGATGTACTGGGAAATGAAGATAGTCGTGTCTTACGTCATGCCTACCTAAATAGTTATTTTCAAACAGGCTATAAAAATTTAATGGATATAGCTATCATCAATAAAACAGAAGAAATTGAACAAGATAATCCTAACTTAATAAATCTATCTAGTGCCTATACAAAAGTAGATGACATACCTTTCGATTTTTCACGTCGTCGCCTTTCTATAGTAGTAAAGGACAAAAATCAAAAATGCCAAATGATAACTAAAGGTGCAGTCGAAGAAATGTTATCTATCTGCTCTCATGTTGAATATCAAGGAAAAATTAAACCGTTAGATGAACGCATCAAAAAAGAAATCCTAAAAACTGTCGATAAACTAAATGACAAAGGTATGCGTGTAATAGCTGTTGCTCAAAAAAATAATCCATCACCAATAGATAAATTCAGCATAGCAGATGAATGTGATATGGTGCTTATTGGCTATCTAGCATTCTTAGACCCGCCAAAAGAATCAACTGTAAAAGCTTTAAAAGCATTAAAAGAATATGGTGTTAAAGTAAAAGTTTTAACAGGAGATAATGATAAAGTTGCTCGTTCTATATGTAAACAAGTTGGTTTAAAAGTTAATAATCTTTTACTTGGTTCAGATATTGAACAACTACCAGAACAAGATTTAGCTATAGCTGTAGAAAAAACTGATGTTTTCGCTAAATTATCACCAGAACAAAAAGCAAAAATTGTAAAATTGCTCCGCCAAAATGGTCATACGGTTGGTTTCATGGGAGATGAATGATGCCACTGCAATGAAATCTTCTGATATAGCTATTTCTGTAGACAATGCCGTAAATATTGCCAAAGAATCTGCTGATATAATTCTTTTAGAAAAAGATTTAATGGTTTTAGAACAAGGTATAATTGAAGGTCGTAAAACATACGCCAATATGATTAAATATATCAAAATAACAGCATTTTCAAATTTTGGAAATATGTTCTCTGTTCTTATTGCTTCAGCATTATTACAAATGGATTACTATACAGTGAATTAACAGACATTCATTTACAAACGATATATATATCACTATTTCAAACAGGTTGGTTTTTAGAATCCATGTGGTCGCAAATCTTAATTTTGCAAATGTTACTAAAGAACAAATATATCAAGCTGTTTGGGAAGAAGATTTTCTGCTTTCAGATAATAATATAATGGCATTTATCCGTAAACTACGTAAAAAGATTGAACCTCAAGCAGATTTACCAGGATACATTATTACAATTTGGGGAATAGGATATAAATTTAATGAAAATATATAAAAAAAGGCTCTCATATTACTATGAGAGTCTTCTTTTTTTAGATTATAAAATAATAGTTACTGTTTTAAATACATCTTTAGCTTCGTTTACTTTATTGCTTCCACCTAAAACACAGATAGCATTTTCCTTCATGCAAGCATCTACTAAATCGGCTAAAGCTCTAATATCTTCTTGAGTTGTAGCTAAAATTTCATCACGCTGTTGCTGACGCATTTCGTCTGTCATTTCAGCAATATACGCAGAAGAAGCTAATTCACCTTTTAATACAGGAGTAAGTGGCATATCAATATTACTAATTGTACCGATAATATATTTTGTCATTTCTCTATCACTGACATTAAAATTACGTAAAAACTCTGCTGTTTTATCATATACATTTAAAGTTTCTACTAAATTAGGATCACGATAAGAACCAAAATACATATTGCCATCACGACGGAATTTTACAAATGCACCATAAGCTCCGCCAAGAACACGAATATTAGTCCACAAATATTCATAACGCATAATAGTTTCTAATACCTTCATAGCTCCTGTATATTTATATCCTAAGCGTATGAAATTAGCACCTTTGGCAACATATTGTACCTGAGAAGATGTGATAAAACCTTCATTTTTCTTTTCTACTGCAAATGGTATTTCTTGTTTTGGATAAGTTTCATTTGGCAATACTTCTAATAAAGGCTTAATTGCAGATATTACTTTTTCATAATCATTTTTAGATACAGTAATACTTGTCAATAAATTAGCCTTATTAAATATCATTGGTAAAATTCTAGCAAAAGCTGTTTGCATTTTATTAAATTCATTATCAAAATCATTTAAGAAATTCTTAATAAATGCATAGAATTTTAAGTCACCAAAATTATCATAGCGTTCTTTTGGTGTAAAATATGCCATCAATTCATCAAGAACTAATTGATGACCTGAACGCAATATTGACATTTCAAAATCACTGCGACATTGCATTGCCAAATCTTTAATACGTTCTTTAGAAGTAAAGGAACTATTGAAAATTATTTCTTGTAGTAATTTTATCAATTCTGGCATCTTATCTACCAAAACTTTAGCTTTAAATACAAATTTTGGCATATAAGAGTCAACATCGCCCTCTTTATCATACGTAGCTACAGCAAACCTCATGCCACCAGTATGCAAGTTTACAGCATTAGCCAATGCTTCATATGTGTAATTTTTTGTAGCAGTTCTACCAATGAATTCTTCCAATAAGAATAGATAATTTATATCTTCATAAGCTATATTGCTTATATCAAATAACATTCTTAAATAGCAAATTCCATTTGTATCAATATCATGTCTTAAAACTTTTGTATCTGCTATTTCATCTTCAGCAATAATTAATTTATCACATTGTTTAGTGATATCTTCAATTTTCAATAATGGAATTTTTTCTAAATCCTCTGGTTTATCCACAGAACGTTGACGCTCTTTTAATTTTTGAGTATCCGCAATAATTTTTTCAATATCTTCTTTACTCATAGAAGCTTTTTTCTGTGCTAATTTATCAGCTAAATCTTTTTCTTGTTTAGCGATTACATTTTCATCTGGTTCTAAAATTAAAATATGACTATGAGTATTATCCAATAAATATTCTTGAATTAATGCTTCAAACTTACCTTCTTTTGCCCACTGTTTTACAGTTTTCAAAGCTTCTTCATAATGGAGATACATAGTAGCATCACCATCATATAACCAGCTATTCATAAGATTAATATTATAAATCAATCCTTTTGGATATTGACCAAAATCAGCCTCACGAAGCTTAAATTCCATACTATTAATAGAAGCCTGTAATAATTCATCATCAATGCCATTTTTTACAATGTCATTTAAAGTATCAGTTACAACTTTTGCAAATTCATCAACTTTATTAGCTTCAGAACCATTGACAATAATGCTAAACATTGGCTGTAAAATACCATTATCAAATGAAGAAATTACATCACTACCAAGACCTGCTTTAATCAAAGCATTGCGAAGTGGTGCAGCTTCACTTTTTAATAAAGCATGTTCCAATATAGTAAATGCTAACATTTTTTCTTTTTCTAAAGAAGTTGCAATAGAATAATTCATGCTTAAAAATGTTTTATTTTCTTTTGCTTCGCCAGGAGCTATAGGATAAATATCTTTAATCAATTTACGAGCTGTAAATGGTTTTTGTACATCAATATGAGAGTCAATTTCAATTTTATTAAAATTGTTAAGATATTCTTCATCTAAGAAAGATAAAGTTGACATCATATCCATATTCCCATAAAGATAGATATAACTATTAGCAGGGTGATAATAACGACTATGAAAGTCAATAAACATTTCCTGTGTTAAATCTGGAATAGCTACAGGGTCTCCACCAGATTCATATTGATATGTTGTATCAGGATAAAGATTATTTAAAATCTTTCTTTCTAATAGTCCATCTGGAGATGATAATGCACCTTTCATTTCATTATAAACTACACCACTATAAGCTAATGGAGCATCTACATTATCAATTTCATAATGCCAACCTTCTTGCATTAAGATTTCGGGTGTTGTACGCATATTTGGATAAAATACTGCATCAAGATAAACGTCCATAAGATTGCGGAAATCCTTTTCATTTCTGCTAGCTATAGGATACATAGTTTTATCTGGAAATGTCATTGCATTTAAAAAAGTATTTAAAGAACCTTTTACTAATTCCACAAATGGTTCTTTAGTAGGAAATTTACGAGAACCACAAAGTGTGGAATGTTCTACAATATGAGCTACACCAGTATCATCAGTAGGAGTAGTGCGGAAAGTTATAGAAAATACTTTATTATCATCATTATTTTCTATAAATAATAATTTTGCGCCACTTTTTTCATGATAAAATTCATATGCATTAGATGAAATTTCAGATATATAGGATATTTTATCCAATCTGAAACCACAATAAATATTTTTCTCTTGTAAATTCAAAATAATGTCTCCTTTATTCAAAATAAAATTAATATATTATATTTGCAGATTTTGCTTAATTAATTTATATAAAATTCATAATCCCGATAGAAGAAATGGGATATTTTTAAAAATCATACATATACAATTAAAAGCATATCTATATTATACCTTTAAAATAGCAAACCTTCAATAAACTTAATTAATCCTTAAAAATATCTATTGTAATTATAAAAAATATGCTATTATAATAATTGAACCTCAACCACTTATGTATTTCTTACATTTATTTTTTACATAATATAAAAAGTACCTATAATAAAAATTATAGGTACTTAAAAACGTCATTACATTTTTTTCCAGTCAATTATTTCTTTTAAAATGCCTGTGATTTTATCCAATTCTTCGTTGGACAAATCTTTTAAGAGATAATTAATATGCTGCATGCTTGCTTGTCTAACTTCGATTTCACTATCATTGTTAGGCACATCTAAGAGCAATTCAGACATAGTAATTCCTAGAGCTCTTGTTATTTTCTCTAATGTTGTAATTGTTGGACTCTTTAAATTACGTTCCAAATGACCCAAGAAGACTGGATTGATTTCAGCTCCTAAAGCTAATTGCTCTTGAGTTAATTTTTTTTGTTGACGAAAAGATCTAATTTTTTCTCCAACGGTCTTCTTCATAATCATTGCCACCACCTATATATTAACATATAGACTTATCATAAGTGTACAAATGCATTGAGCACAATATACAATAGATAATAATTGGCTATTTATTAGTACTATATGTTATTTTTCTAATTAACAAAATATTTAAAGTTATCATTATTAAACTAATAGCTTTACAGATATTTTACTATTTAATTATTTTTTGTAATGCTATTCATTGTCAAATGTATTTATGTTCTCATCAATAAAATCATATAAGTAATAAAAAAATAATCTAATCTCAATAAAAAATAAATCAATAATTAATTAAAAATAAAGGAATAATAGGTTGATATTATTCCTTTATTTTTTTATATATACTATTTTAATTATTTACGGTTGAAAGCTCTATGTGCGATATCTTTTCTATAATATACATCTTTAAAATCAATAAGTTTTATATCTGTATAAACTTTATCTACAGCAGTTTTTATATCATCACCTAAAGCCACTACACCTAATACACGTCCACCATTTGTGACAATTTTTCCATCTTTTTTAGCTGTACCAGCATGGAAAACTAATACATTTTCATTTTCTGCCTTATCTAAACCTAGAATTTCATTGCCTTTTTCATATTTAGCAGGATATCCACCAGCACTCATAACTACACAAACAGCAGCTTTTTTGCTCCATTTTATATCACAATTTGCAAGTGTACCATTTGCACAAGCTAACATGATTTCAGCTAAATCACTTTCTAACAATGGCAATACAACTTGCGTTTCTGGATCGCCAAAACGAGCATTAAATTCCACAACTTTTGGACCTTCTGCTGTTATCATTAAACCAGCATACAAACAACCTTTGTATTCATAACCTTCTTGTTTCATAGCTTTTATAGTTGGCTCTAAAATTTTTGTTTGTACCTGCTTCATTAAATCTTCTGTGATTACTGGAGCTGGTGCATATGTTCCCATACCGCCTGTATTCGGCCCCTTATCGCCGTCATACGCTCTTTTATGGTCTTGAGATGGTATCATAGGGATAATAGTTTCACCATCAGTGAAAGCTAATACAGAAGCTTCTTCGCCAGCCATAAATTCTTCGATAACTACGCTATTACCAGCACTACCAAAAGTTTTATCGCACATAATTTCATCAATTGCTTCTAAAGCTTGCTCTTTTGTTTCTGCAACAATAACACCTTTACCAGCAGCAAGCCCATCTGCTTTAATTACTATTGGTGCGCCTTCTTTTTCTATATAATTTTTAGCTTCCACTGCATCTGTAAAAACTTCATATTTTGCAGTAGGAATGCCATATTTTTTCATAATATTTTTAGAAAAAGATTTAGAACCTTCTAATTGAGCAGCAGCTTTTTGTGGTCCAAAAGAAGCAATTCCCACTTTAGCCATATCATCAACAATTCCATTTGTCAATGGAACTTCTGGCCCTACCACCACTAAATCGACTTTTTTCTCTTGAGCCACTTTTACTAAAAATTCATTATCCTCTACTGAACCTGGTATACATTGTGCTATTTTTTCCATGCCTGGATTTCCTGGCACTGTATAAATTTTATCCACAAGTTTACTTTGAGCTAATTTCCATGTAAGTGTATGTTCACGTCCACCACTACCAATAACTAAAATATCCAAAATATAACCCCCTTATTTAAACTTATTAAAAGAAAACGCACTTAAATAGTGCCAATTATTAGCATATCAATAAGTGCGCTAAAATATATTATTTGCTTAACTGAGCTGTAAGATATTCTTGAATGCAATCATCATAATGAGATGTATGACAGAAAGCTTCTTGAGCTAATTGCATACGGAATTTTCCTGTAGTGCAACCATCTTTAGCTATCATTTCAGCAACTTCATCATAATGTTTAGGATTTACTACAACTGTAACAAATTTGAAATTTTTTGCAGCAGCACGAATCATTGCAGGACCACCGATATCGATATTTTCTACTGCTTCAGCAAGAGTTACATTTGGTTTTTCTATAGTTTCACGGAATGGATATAAATTTACAACAACTAAATCAATAGGTTGAATATTAAATTTTTGCATTTGTGCTACATGACTTTGATTATCACGAACAGCTAAAATACCACCATGAATATATGGATTTAAAGTTTTTACACGACCATCCATAATTTCAGGGAATTTAGTTACATCACTAACATAAGTAACAGGTATACCAGCATCGTCAATTGCTTTCATTGTTCCACCAGTAGAAATGATTTCTACACCAGCTTCATGAAGTTTACGTGCAAATTCTACAATACCAGTTTTGTCAGAAACACTTAATAACGCTCTTTTAATAGGCATAATAAAAGCCTCCTCTTAATGTGATTATATAAAATCAATCATCAATCGTCACATGACGACCATTGACATGTATTTTTCCTGCTAAATACAATTCAATAACTTTTGGATATATTATATGTTCTTGTTCAAGCACTCTAGCAGATAAAGTTTCTTCTGTATCATCATCTAAAACAGGTACTGCTTTTTGCATGATGATAGGGCCACTGTCCATACCTTCATCTACAAAATGCACAGTGCAACCAGATACTTTCACACCATATGCTAAAACATCACGATGAGCATGAGCTCCACCAAAAGAAGGTAATAATGATGGGTGTATATTTAAAATACAATTTTTAAATTCATTGACAAAATAAGGGCTTAAAATACGCATAAATCCAGCTAAAACAACTAGACCTACATTGTATTTTTTTAATTGTTCTACAAGTTTTTGTTCAAATTCTTCTTTTGTAGAACATTTTTTTCGATCAACGCAAACAGCAGGAATGCCTGCTTTTCTAGCGCGTTCTAATGCCATTGCTTCTGGTTTATCAGTGAGTACAACACCTATTTTTGTTTTAATCTGACCATTTTCAATCGCATCAATGATAGATTGTAAATCACTACCACGACCAGAAGCCAATACACCTAAAATTATTTGGTTATTCATTGAAAACTCCGCCTTTTACTTCTACAGTTTGGTTGCCATCAACAACTTTACCAATAATATAGGATTTTTCGCCTTTTGCTTTGAGGTCTTCTTGAATTTTAGCTGCTTCTTCTTCAGATACAAGTAAAATCATACCGATACCCATATTGAATACACGGTACATTTCATGCCAATCTACATTACCCCAAGCTTGTAAGAGTTTGAAGATTGCTGGCATTTCCCATGTGCTAGCATCTACTTCAACGCCAGTACCTTCTGGTAAAATGCGGGAAATATTTTCATAGAAACCGCCACCAGTTACATGTACCATACCATGAATATCATATTTTTCAATTAATGGTAAGCAAACAGATGGATAAAGACGTGTAGGTGTTAAAAGTTCTTCGCCTAATGTTTTGCCATTTAATTCTGGGAATTTTTCTTCACCTTTAAAACCTTTTACATCAAAGCAGATTTTACGAACTAAAGAATAACCATTAGAATGTACACCACTAGAAGGAATACCTAACAAAACATCGCCAGATTTGATTTTTTTACCAGTAATGATATTAGCTTTATCCACTACACCAACAGCAAAACCAGCAATATCATATTCGCCATCAGCATAGAAACCAGCCATTTCAGCAGTTTCACCACCAATTAAAGCACAACCAGATTCTTTACAAGCGCCAGCTACGCCTTTTACTACAGTAGCTACTTTTTCTGGGTCTAATTTTCCTACAGCAAGATAATCTAAGAAATAAAGTGGTTCTGCACCTTGCACTAAGATATCATTTACGCACATAGCTACAGCATCTTGACCAATAGTATCATGTTTATCAAGCATAAATGCAAGACGTAATTTTGTACCAACACCATCAGTACCAGATACTAATACAGGTTCTTTATATTTTCCACTATTTAAAGCAAAAAGACCACCAAAACCGCCTAAATCACCTAAAACTTCTGGACGATATGTTGCTTTTACGCTATCTTTTATAAGTTTTACAGAATAATTTCCAGCATCAATATCAACACCAGAATCACGATACGTAAGATTTGTCTGTTTATTATCAGTCATGTTAACCTCCAAAAAGTGCAAATTATTTTGCTCTTTGTTCAAATACGTATTTATCAGCACCAGTTACTGTTTCTTTTGACATTTCAATTGGATAAGCATTATTAAAGCAAGCATAACACATATCTTCAGGATTAGCTGTTGTCATAGAAGCTTTAAGGCCTTCCAAAGAAAGGAAATGTAAAGAATCTGCACCTATAAATTGACGAATTTCTTCAACTGATTTAGTTGCAGCGATTAATTCTTTACGTACAGAAGTATCAATACCATAGTAGCAAGGATATCCAATTGGTGGAGAACTAATGCACATATGAACTTCTTTTGCACCTGCTTTGCGAAGCATTTTTACGATTTTACCACTAGTAGTACCACGAACAATAGAATCATCTACCATAATAACAGATTTACCACGAACAGCTTCAGCTATAGCATTTAATTTTAAGCGAACAGCTGTATCACGTTTTTTCTGTGTTGGCTGAATAAATGTACGTCCAATATAACGATTTTTGATTAAGCCTTCGCAAAATGGAATGCCTGATTCATAAGCAAAACCTGTAGCAGATGTATTACCAGAGTCTGGTACAGATATAACAATATCACCTTTGAATTTACTTTCACGAGCAAGCATGCGACCCATCATAAAACGAACAGCATGAACACTTTGTCCATCAATTACACTATCTGGACGAGCAAAATATATATATTCGAAAACACATGCAGCTTTTTTCTGTGGAGTTGTGTATTTATAGGATTTTAAACCATCATCACCCATGACAACCATTTCGCCTGGTTCAACATCTCTAATAAATTCTGCACCTACAACATCAAGACCACAAGATTCAGAAGAAATTATCCAAGAACCTTCTTCTGTTTTACCGATGCAAAGAGGTCTAAATCCTTGTGGATCACGTACAGCTATTAATTTATTTTCAGTCATAATAGCCAAGCAAAAAGCACCTTTTACTTGTTGTACACTCTCAATGATTTTTTCCTCAATACTTGATTTACGAGAACGTGCGATAAGATTAACGATTACTTCTGTATCTATAGAAGTTTGAAAAATTGTACCTTGTTCTTCTAGGTAACGACGAAGTTCAGCTGCATTTGTTAAATTACCATTATGGGCTAAACTAATTTTTCCGCCGGAATAATTAGCAATTAAAGGTTGTGTATTTGATAATAAGCTAGAGCCAGTTGTTGAATAACGTACATGACCAATAGCAATATATTGATTTTCCATATGAGGTAATTGATGACGAAATACTTCATTTACCAGCCCCATATCACGAGTAACGTCCATCCAAGCGCCATCAGTAACAGCTATACCAGCACTTTCTTGACCACGATGTTGAAGTGCATACAACCCAAGATATGTTAACATAGAAACATCTTCAGTACGAGAAAATACACCAAAGACGCCACATTCTTCTTTCCACTTATTTGACGTAATGTCAACCATTAGTTACATTCTCCTATACATATATTTTAATCATAAACCTACTCAATACATACAATATAAATGAAGAATACTAAGCATAAATATTTTATAATTTATGCTTAGTATTTTATTTAATTATAAAGTTTCGCCTGTTAAACGATGAAGAACTTCTTTATAAGCATCTTCAACATTACCTAAATCACGACGGAATCTATCTTTATCAAGTTTTTCATGTGTCTGACTATCCCAGAAACGGCAGTTATCTGGAGATAATTCGTCACCTAAAAGAATTTCACCATGATATTTACCAAATTCTAATTTAAAGTCAATGAGGTCAATATTTTTTGTAGCAAGATATTTTGTCATAACATCATTGATTTTAAGAGACATAGCTTCAATCTGATCAAGTTCTTCATCTGTTGCCCACCCCATAGCTGTGATATGATAACGGTTAACCATAGGGTCACCTAAATCATCACATTTATAGCAATATTCAATTACAGGTTTAGACATTTTTACGCCTTCTTCAAGACCAAGACGTTTTGCTAAGCTACCAGCAGCTACATTACGGATAATAACTTCAAGAGGAACGATATCTAATTTTTTTACAAGGATTTCACGGTCATTAAGAACTTTAATGAGGTGATGTTTAATGCCTTCTTTTTCTAATAAACCAAAGAAGAAATTAGTAATTTTATTATTTAAAATGCCTTTGTCTGCAATAGTACCTTTTTTTGCACCATTACCAGCAGTTGCATCATCTTTGTAATAAACTAATAATTCATCAGGATTTTCTGTTGAAAAGATTTTTTTTGCTTTGCCTTCATATAATAATTTGTTTTCCATTATTAATTGACCTCCCAAGTCATTAACTAAAATCTAAATAAAAATGAGTTATACGATTTTATATTAATTTTAGATGAATTTTTTCGTTAATTATGCTTGAAGTTGTTGTGCAACTTTTGCAGCTTTAGCTTCAACTTCTTCAACCATTTTTTCACGATATTCTTTAAGTTGTTTTCTTAAAATCATATCGCTTATAGCAAAGATTTCTATAGCAAAAATAGCAGCATTTTTAGCACCATTAATTGCCATAGTTGCAACTGGAATTCCAGATGGCATTTGTACAGTACTTAATAAAGCATCCATACCATTTAATGGAGTTGCATTAATTGGTACTCCAATAACAGGTAAAGTAGTATAAGATGCGATAACTCCACCTAAATGTGCAGCGGCACCAGCGGCAGAGATGAATGCGCCAACACCTCTTTCTTCCGCAGAAGAAACTAGGTCACGGACTTTGCCAGGGGTACGGTGTGCAGAAGCTACGATTACTTCTGTTTCTACATTAAACTGATGTAATAAATCAACAGCCGGTTTTAAAATGGGAAAATCAGAATCACTGCCCATTACTACAGCTACTTTCATTTAAATCATCAACCTCCTGAGTAGTTTTATTTAATTAGTACAATAATTACTATAACAGAATAAACTTAAAACTTCAATGTATATAGCTTATAAAAATTTTACATATTTTTTATAAAAAGGATAGAAATTTTCACACTAAGATAATTTTAAATTTTGCAAAAATGTAACCTTGAAAACTTCTAGATAAAAATTGCTAAATATAAAGAAATAAAATTTTTTTATATTCTTATTGTATCTTTTTTAATTTGACAAATCACTTATTTACGCTATTTTTACCAAAAACTTTCTTCTTATTTCCTATTATAATAAATAAGAAATTTTCATTTAACAAAACTAAATAGAAGCATTTTTATAAAATCAAATAATTATATAGATTATAATTATAATTATGATAGACACAATAAACATAAACTGCTATAATAAAAGCATTATATATGGTTTGCATTGTATAATAAATGTAAAAGGCAAACTTAATTTATACACTATGTAAATACATAAATACTTTAGGAGGGTAACAATGGCACTAATTGTAAAAAAATTTGGTGGCAGCTCTGTTGGAAATATTGATAAAATCAAAGCTGTTGCAAAACGTATTTTAGATGAAAAACAGCCAGATGATAAAATTGTAGTAGTTGTTTCCGCTATGGGGGATACAACAGATGACTTAATTCAATTGGCAAAAGGGATTACTAAAGATCCATATCAATATACTCGTGAAATGGATATGTTACTTACTACTGGTGAACAAGTTTCAATTTCTTTATTGACTATGGCATTTAAAGCTTTAGGACAAAAAGCTATTTCTCTTACTGGCGCATTAGCTGGTGTAAAAACTAATTCTGTTCACACAAAAGGTAAAATCAAAGATATCCAACCTAAACGTATTTTTGAAGAATTAGATAAAGGAAATATTGTTATTGTAGCTGGCTTCCAGGGTTGTGATGATTTAGGCGATCCTGTTACTTTAGGTCGTGGTGGTTCTGATACTTCTGCAGTTGCTCTAGCTGGTGCTATGAAAGCTGATGTTTGTGAAATTTATACTGATGTTGATGGCGTATATTCTGCTGACCCACGTATTGCTAAAGGCGCTCGTAGAATGAAAGAAATCACATATTATGAAATGTTAGAAATGGCTCGTTTAGGTGCTGGTGTTATGCAACCACGTTCCGTAGAAACTGGTCGTTTATACAATATTCCAATTCATGTAAGATCTACATTCACTAACAAACCAGGCACAATTATTAGGGAGGAATATACAATGGAAGAGAAAGAGTTTATTATTAGAGGGGTAGCTCATGATACTAATGTAGCTAAATTCGCTGTATTAGGTATTCCAAATACTCCAGGTATTGCACATGCAATTTTCTCCAAACTTGCTGAAAATAATGTTGATGTTGATATGATTGTACAAAGCATTCGCAATATGGAAAAAAATGTTACTGATATGGTATTTACTGTTACTGCTGATGACCTCGGTCAAGCAAAACAAATTGTAGATAAAGTTGCTGATGAATTAAACGCTGTTGCAGTATTAATCGAACAAGACGTAGCTAAAGTTTCTATCGTTGGTGCAGGTATGCTTGGTAATCCTGGTATTGCTGCTAGAATGTTCAAAGCTTTATCTGATGCTAATATCAATATTGATGTAATCAGTACATCTGAAATCAGTATCTCTTGCTTAATTAAAGCTGATAAAATCAAAGAAGCTGTAAATGCTATTCATGATGAATTCTTTAAAGACTAATCATTAAATCGAATATAAATAGATATTTATAAATTAAGGGGGCATTCTATGAATTATATAAGTACACGTGGTCATAATTGTGTGGTTACTTCTGCACGTGCCATCATAAAAGGATTAGCAGAAGATGGTGGATTGTTTGTTCCTGAAAATATACCTATTATTGATGAAAAATTTTTAACTTCACTTCTTGATTTATCTTATCAAGAACGTGCAAAAAAAATTCTTTCTTTATATTTAACAGATTTTACTGCTGAAGAAATCAATCAATGTGTTGATAACGCTTATACTACAGAAAAATTTGACACCGATAAAATTGTCCCTACAGTAGAAGTCGAAAAAAATAATTATCTTTTAGAACTTTGGCATGGCCCAACAAGTGCTTTTAAAGATATGGCATTACAATTATTACCACAATTCATCTCTACTTCATTAAAAAAATTAGGTGATAAAGATGAATTAGTTATTTTAGTAGCTACTTCTGGTGATACAGGTAAAGCAGCCCTAGATGGCTTTAAAAACGTTGACCAAACAAAAATTCTTGTCTTTTATCCACAAGAAGGCGTAAGTAAAATTCAGCGTTTACAAATGCTCACACAACAAGGTGATAATGTATCTGTATTCGCTGTTAAAGGTAATTTTGACGATGCTCAAAGTGGTGTTAAACAAATCTTTAGTGATAGTAAATACAATGAATATTTAAATGAAAAAGGTTTTAAACTCTCTTCTGCAAATTCCATAAATTGGGGCCGTTTATTGCCACAGATAGTTTATTACTTCAGTGCATATGCTGATTTAGTTAATGATAAAAAAATCACTATGGGTGATAAAGTCAACTTTACTGTACCAACTGGTAATTTTGGCGATATCTTAGCTGGTTTCTACGCAAAATGCATGGGTCTTCCTGTCAATCGTTTAATTTGTGCGTCTAACTCTAATAATGTATTGACAGATTTCTTGAAAACTGGCACTTATGACCGCAATCGTGAATTTTTCAAAACTATATCTCCATCAATGGATATTCTAATTTCTAGTAATTTAGAACGTTTGCTTTATCATATTACAAATGATGCAACCAAAGTAAAATCCTATATGGAAAAACTTCAATCAACAGGTTGCTATCAAGTTGATGAAGCAACATTTAAAGCTATTCAAGAAATTTTCTCTGCTGGATATTTAGATGATAGCGCTACTAAAAAATGTATTCATGATATTTATCAACAAGATAATTATGTAGCAGATACACATACTGCTGTTGCATGGCAAGTAGCTCAAGATTATCAAAAATCTACACAAGATAAAACACCTATGGTTGTATTATCTACTGCTAGCCCATATAAATTTAGTGATAGCGTTTTATCTGCTCTTGGTGAAGATATCTCCGATAAAGATGAATTTGCTTTATTAGATAAATTATCCACATTGAATAAAGATAAAATTCCTCAAGGCTTAGCTCAATTACAATCTTTACCTATTTTGCATAATAATTTATGTGCAAAAGAAGATATGATTAAAGCTGTAAATACATTTTTAAATATCTAATATCTTAATAAATATTTCATAAAAATTTTACAAATAGGCGATAAATTTACTAGTAAATTTATCGCCTATTTTTTTCTAATATGGTATAATTATTTACAGATTTATGGAAAGCGTATGATTTAATTTCAGATGTAAAGAAAAAGTAAAATTATATTTATCCATATTTTACTTTTTCTTTACATCTGAAATTAAAATATATGTATCTCCATAATAATAATCACATTCACTTTAAATATAAGTGAAGTATATATTTGATGAATAACAAGGAAAGGATAAGAGTTACTGGTATTACTATTTAGTAATATTGTACCGGAAATCGCCGGGATGTTAAGCCTTGGGAGTATTGCATCAAACATTAATAATTTTAGTGGATACTATGAACAAGGAATATTCTCTAGCTTAATTTTAGTTTAGAGATTTACAGTAACAAATGGGCATGTTCAACTTTTTTACAAAAAAGGATACGGAATTTTATGATTTATTTTTAGCTAGTGCAAAATACTTTAACAGTAGTGCAAAATTAATTAATGATGTTATGTCTGGCAACAATAAAGCAGAAGCTAAACTATCAGATATCATTAATATCGAACATGAAGCTGATGCTGTTAACGACAAAATCATTGATAAACTAAACAAAACATTCATCACTCCTATTGACCGTGAAGACATTTATGCATTAGCTAATGGTCTTGATGATGGGGTTGACTTTCTCCAAGGAACACTCCAAAGAGCTGTTATGTATCATTTAGTAGATACAAGCAAAGCAGCTATCGCTTTATCTGAATTATTAGTATCAGCAACAGATGAAATCTTAAAAGCGTTTTCTATGCTTCATGAAGTTACAAAACATGAACACGAAATTTTAGAATGTACTTATAAAATTAGCAAGCTTGAAAGCGAAGGCGACCGTATTTATCGTGAAGAGGTTGCTTACTTATTTGAACATATCACTGACCCAATTGAGCTTATCAAATGGAAAGATATTTTGACTTATATGGAAGATACTTTAGACCATTGCGAAAAATTATCTGATTTGGTGAGAGGCGTGGTAATGAAATATGCATGAGTTACAATTTCTTATCATAGCAGTTATTATCCTAGCTTTAGTATTCGATTTTATTAATGGGTTTCATGATACAGCTAATGCTATTGCTACATCTGTATCAACAAGAGCTTTAAAACCTAGAACAGCTATCATAATGGCAGCTTTCTTGAATTTCTTTGGTGCTATGTATAGTACAGGTGTTGCTAAAACAATTGGTGGCGACATTGTAAAATCAGCAGAACATATTGATGAACATATCATTGTTGCTGCTTTAATTGGTGCTATTGTTTGGAATTTATTCACTTGGTGGATAGCAATGCCAAGTAGTTCCTCTCACGCTTTAGTTGGTGGTATTATTGGTGCTGTACTCGTTTCCACAGGTGCTATTGGCTTGAATTTCTGGGGCATTGGTAAAATTGTATTATCCTTGATTTTATCACCTATTATTGCTATCGTTGTCGGCTTTATCATTATGAATATATTTTATTTATTATTTGGTAAATTTAGGCCCTCGTCGCTCAATAATAAATTCAAACGTATGCAGATTATAACAGCTGCTACTATGGCTTTTTCTCATGGCTCAAATGATGCTCAAAAATCTATGGGTATTATCACACTTGCTCTTTTAAGTGGTGGTTATATCGATGTTTTTGAAGTTCCTTATTATGTAAAAATCTTGGCTGCAACAGCTATGGCTTGTGGTACTGCTATTGGTGGTTGGAAAATCATCAAAACTGTAGGTGGTCGTATTTTTAAACTCCAGCCAATATCTGGTTTTGCTGCCGATTTAAACTCTTCTGTCATAATTTTCTCTGCTACATTACTTTCTTTACCAGTAAGTACTACACATGTCGTTTCTGGTTCTATAATGGGTATAGGTAGTGCAAAACGCATTGGAGCAGTTCGTTGGGGAACAGCTCAACAAATGCTTATGGCATGGGTTTTAACAATTCCTTGTACAGCCATTGTTGGTGCATTAGTTTATTCCTTAATGTGCTATGTATTTGGCTTATAATGACCAATTGAAAATCAAAAAACAACTGCACCCTGAAAGTTGGATAAAAACCAACTTTTGGAGGTGCGTTTTTTGTTTATAAAAGTATAAAATCATTGCCTTATTTTTAAAAATAATATTATCGTTTCTATAATGTTTTTGTTATAATATATTTAAGAAAAATTAGGAGGTGTTCTTTATGGATTGTCAAATAAAATACTCATTATTAGATACCGTCTTAAAAGAACAGAAAAATCACAAAAATTTGATAACAGCAGTAAAAATAAATAATGTCCTACGTGATGTACAAACGCAAGTTACACCAGAAGACAAAGTAGAATTCATTGATATGACCACTGAAGATGGTGTCCAAGCTTATCAACGAAGTATTTTATTTATCATGATGGCTGCTGTAAATATACTTTATCCTGATAAAGAGGTAGTAGTAGAACATTCCGTAAATAATGGTATTTATTGTGAATTATTGCCTAAAGGTGATTTAACGCTGGAAATGGTAGGCAAAATTCAAGAAAAAATGTTTGAATTTGTTTCTAAAGCAAAAGATATAAAAAAATGCATTTTGCCTCGTGAAGATGCTGTTGCTTTATTTAGAGAATCTCAACAAATCGCTAAATCAAAACTTCTTGAATCCTTAAAGCAAGACTATGTAAGCCTTTATTACTGCGCAGGCTATTATGATTATCTTTATGGTCCAATGCTTTATAACACTTCATTATTAGATAAATTCGCTATAGACTTTTATGAGCCAGGATTGATTGTTAGAACACCTTTAATCAGCAATCCTAATGTAATTCCGCCAAAGATGAAACAAAAGAAACTATCTATAATATTAAGCGAAGCCGATAGATGGTCTTACATTTTAAAATGTAATTACGTGACCAATTTGAATGAATATATTCACTCAAATAAAATTAGTGAATTAATTCGTATTTCCGAAGCATTACACGAAAAGAAAATCGCTCAAATTGCCGATCATATAGTTGAATCTATAGAAGACCTTCGTTTGATTTTAATAGCTGGGCCATCATCTTCTGGAAAAACAACATTTGCTCAAAGATTGCGCATTCAATTGCTTGTCAATGGTATAAATCCTCTATCCATATCTTTAGATGATTATTTCTTAGATAGAGATAAAACTCCTAAAACACCTGAAGGTCAATATGATTTTGAATCTATTAACGCTTTGGATTTGCCATTATTTAATAAACATATGATGGCATTATTAAAAGGAGAAAGCGTTGAATTACCTGTTTATAATTTCACCACAGGCTACCGTGAATGGAAAAATCATGTCGTAAAACTAGAACCTAATCAACCTATCATTATTGAAGGTATTCATGGTTTAAATGATGAACTAACAAGAGATATTCCTTCTCATGTAAAATATAAAATTTATGTCAGCGCCTTAACTCAATTAGCTATAGATGCACACAACCGCATTCCTACTACAGCAGCTCGCATTATTCGTCGTATTGTTCGCGATAATCAATTCAGAGGTGCTCACGCTTTAAAAACGATTAAACAATGGCCTGATGTGCGCAAAGGTGAAGATAAAAATATTTTCCCATTCCAAGAAAATGCAGATGTCATGTTTAATTCTGCTCTAATTTATGAATTAGGTATTTTAAAGAAATACGCTAAACCTTTATTAGAAAAAATCACACCTGATTTACCAGAATATAATATATCTAAACGCTTAATTGATTTTCTTGATTACTTTGAAGACATTTCAAATGATGATGATGTACCAAATAATTCTATACTAAGGGAATTTATCGGTAAGTCATGTTTCTTCTGATAAAATAAATTATTCCATAAAAAATAAGCACTATATCAATTAGTGCTTATTTTTATTTATGCTATTTAATTTTAAAATCTCATCGCTCCAGGTCCTTTTGGGTCTTTAATCATGCCTAAATCCAATGTTTCCATTTTTTGATGTATTTCATCTAATTCTTCTTGAGTAATACCCAAATCATCTGCCACCACTTCCCAATTAGATGTTGGTGGATTATGCATTTCTATAATATCAGATGGAGATTTATCTACATACATAGAATAAAGTATGCCATGAATAACTTCATCTACTTCATAATTCTGTTTAACTAAAAAGTTACAATACTTTTATTTATATCTAATTTATTAGCTATCTGTGTTGATATAATATCATCTTGTGTTGCCTTTAAATCATTTGGTGTAAGCCCAATTAAATATTCTACACGACTCCAAGAATTATTCTCTCTTAAATTCATAACATCATCAAAAGACTTATGTGAAGCATATGCTAAAAAAGCACCTCTACGAAGTTCCGGCATTTCCCAACCATTATTATAATACATTACTAATGTTTGCTTATCTACCCCAAAATATTCACTTATATTTTGCATTTCATTATTAATACGCATTTGTAGTAATACTCTTTCAGCTCTAGGTAATGGTCTTGTCTGTGCTGTATTATCTATAGATAATTAATAACTTGCACTTGTTAAAATTAAACCTATAGCACTAAGAGCTAAAGCTTTTTTTCATCTTTTCATATTTATCGCCTCACTTTGAATAATTATTAGTTATATTATATCATATTTTTATATAAATTTATTTGTTTTCAATAGCATCAATAGCGTCAATCACTGCACTTCTAAAGCCTTTACGTTCTAAGGTTGCTACACCTACAATTGTAGTACCAGCAGGTGAACACACTGCATCTTTCATTGCACCTGGATGATTATTTGTAGCTAATTGCAATTTACCAGTTCCCACTATCATTTGACTTGCTAATTTATAAGCTACAGGGCGAGCAAGACCATGCATTACACCAGCATCAGCTAAAGCTTCGATAAACATACTAGCAAAAGCCGGGCCACAACCTGCTACAGTTCCGCCAATAGATAATTGTTTAGTTTCTACAAATTGAACTATAGAAATTGTGGAGAATAATTTTGTAAATAAATCCAATTCTTCATCACTTAAAGAATGTGTATTTTCACAAATAAAAATACCTTCACCTATGGCTACTGGTGTATTTGGTATTGTACTTAAATGATGTGTATTTGGTAAAAGAATTTGTTCATATTTAGCAAAAGGAAAATTTGCTGCAATAGAAATAACGATTTTTTCTTGTAATTCTTTTTTTATTGGTGTAATGACTTCTTCTATCATATATGGTTTCACAGCTATGATGACCATATCTACATTATCAACAACTTCTTTTGCACTTTTACAAGGATTGATTTGTTTTTCCTGTGTATTTTTACAAAGTTTATCCCAATTCTTAGCACAAGCAAAAATTTGATTGCTCTGTATAGCTCCTTGATTGATTAAACCTGTAGCTATAGCTTGTCCCATATTGCCAAAACCAATAAAACCTAATTTTAAATTATCAAACATATAAATATCTTCTTTATTTATTTTTTTACATCATTTAACTTATATTTTATCATAACAACTAATTATAAAAAACTCCTACTAGCTTCAAAAACTAATAGGAGTTTTTATTTATCATTTATTTATTTTTTCTTCAATTGTATCTAAAATCAATTTAGCAAGTTCTGCCTTTTGCATAAGTGGAGCTTGTTTTATTTCTCCATCACGAGTGATGATTTTAGCTATATTAGTATCTACATTAAATCCAGCACCAGCTTGACTTACATCATTTGCTACAATCATATCAAGATTTTTGCGCTGTAATTTGCCTTTAGCATATTCTTCAACATTCTGTGTTTCAGCAGCAAAGCCAACTAAATACTGTTTATCTGATTTTTTCTCGCCTAAACCTTTCAAAATATCTGGGTTTTTCACAAGCTCAATAGTCATGACTTCATCAGATTTTTTTATTTTTTGACTAGCTACTTCTTTTACACGATAATCTGAAACAGCCGCTGACATTATTGTAATATCACAATCTGCAAAATGTTCTTCAATATGTTTTTGCATTTCACGTGCAGACTCTACTCTTATCAATTTTATATTTTCAGGCGCTTTAATATTTGTAATACCTGAAACTAAAACTACTTCAGCACCTCTACTAGCAGCTTCTGTAGCAATAGCATATCCCATTTTTCCACTAGAACGATTACTGATGTAGCGAACAGGGTCAATTGGTTCTCTTGTACCTGCTGCACTTACAATCACTTTTTTACCTTTTAAAGACTGATTGTTTTGTTTTTCAACATAATCTTTTATAGTCTCTACTAAAGTAATAGGTTCAGGAAGTCTACCTATACCATTTACACCACAAGCTAAATGACCACTTGCTGGCTCAATAATATGATAATTATATTCACGAAGAGTATTTATATTTTTTTGTGTTATTGGGTTTTGATACATATTACTATTCATTGCAGGAGCGACAAAAACAGGTGCTTTAGTCGCCATAATCACAGTAGATAACATATCATCAGCAATACCATTTGCTATTTTACCAATAATATTTGCTGTTGCAGGTGCAATCAAAACTAAATCCGCCAAATTAGCAAGAGCAATATGTTCTACATTCCAATTTGTAACTTTATCCCACATAGAAACATTTACAGGATTTCCACTGATTTCTTGAAATGTAAGTGGTGTAACAAAATTTGTAGCTTCTTTAGTCATTACTACATGTACATTAGCGCCTAATTTTCTTAGTCTACTAGCTACATCTACAACTTTATAAACTGCAATACCACCACAAACTGCTAATAAGATATTTTTGCCTTTTAACATAATAAACCTCTTATATAAAATAAATTAATATTTACCGTCTTAATTAGCAAAAAAGGCAAGTATTAGCTTGCCTTTCATTTTAAATTAAATGCTTTTTTTCACACGTGCAAAAGTAATTTTATCTTCTGCAACTTCTTCTAAAGCATTTGTAACATCTTTATGAGATTGAAGTACGGATTTTACAGGAGAACCTGCCAAAATTTGTCTAGCTCTTTTAGCTGCTAAAACTACTAAAGTATATTTGCTATCAACTTTTGGTAAAAGTTGGTCCATAGAAGGATGTACTATATCCATTATAAATCGCTCCTTTGCAATATTTTAATTTAAACTTTTTCATTTTCAAGTTGAACAAGTTTATCTAAATTATTATACACTGCACAGCGTTCAGCTTCAATAATATGCAAAATTTTATTTACAACATCACTGACAACTTCATTAGTGATGATATAGTCATAATTATTTCCGCGTGGAATTTCTTCAATAGCAGCACTAAGGCGACGTTTTATTGCTTCTTCAGTTTCAGTACCACGTCCGCGAATGCGTTTTTCAAGTTCTGCAAGAGAAGGAGGTAATAAAAAGATAAATGTACCTTCTTTTAAAAACATTTTCTGTACATTTAAAGCACCTTGAGTATCGATTTCAAGTAATACATCTTTACCACTTTCCAATACTTCACGTACTTTATCTGCTGGAGTTCCATAATAATTTCCATAAACTTCAGCCCATTCTAACAAACGATTTTCTGCTATCATTTGCTGAAATTCTTCTTTAGATAAGAACCAATAATCCTTACCATTCACTTCGCCTGGTCTAGGTTTACGTGTTGTTGCTGATATGGAAAATACAATTTTGGGCTGTGCTTTTAATAATTCTTTGCAAACAGTCCCTTTTCCTGTACCAGATGGTCCAGAAATAACGATTAAATTACCCTTATTCTTCATTTACTCTACCCTTTTCTTTTATAATATCCATATTTACTCTATTTGTTATTGTTTCTGGCTGTACAGCCGATAAAACAACAGTCGAATTATCCATGATAATCACTGAACGTGTACGACGTCCATAAGTGGCATCGATTAAATTCTTTAACTCTTTTGCCTCTTGGACTATACGCTTTATTGGTGCTGACTCTGGAGCGACAACTGCGATAATTCTATCTACAGCTATAATTGTACCATAACCAATATTAACTAATCTTGCCTGCATAACTTCTTTACCTATTTTTACCTATTCAATATTTTGGATTTGTTCACGAGTTTTTTCTAATTCGCCTTTAATCTCTACTACTAAATTAGCAATTTCAGCATTATTAGCTTTAGAAGCCATTGTATTTGTTTCACGGTTCATTTCTTGGACAATAAAGTCTAATTTACGACCAATATTGCCTTCCATTTCCAAACTAGCCTTAAACTGCTGTAAATGACTTCCCATGCGTACAATTTCTTCTGTAATATCCATTTTATCTGCCATTATCGCACATTCTTGGATTATTCTATTCTCATCAATATTTTGCTCACTCAATAAAGATTTAAGTGTTTCTATCAATTGAGTTCGATAATTTACTAAGCGTTCAGGAGCTATTACTTTTATTTTTTCTGTATGCTTAGCAATGATATCTAAACGGCGAAGTAAATCTTTTTTTAGATTTTCACCTTCAATACATTTCATTTTGACAAATTCTTCTGTAGCTTCTTCTACAGCAGCCACTAATAATGGTTTTATCGCTTCTAAATCTAAACTATCATCAGCTAAATTTATCACGCCTTGAAAATTTGCCAAATCTATTAAAGATATATTTTTTAATTTTGCTTTTTTATCTACACTTTTAATAGTTGTATTGATTTCCTGTAAGCTTTTATAATAAGCAATCAATAAATCTTTGTCAATGGCTAACTTTTTATTTTCTTCATTGTTATTTACAAAATTAATGTAAATATCTATTTTCCCACGAAGAGCATATTTATTTAAAGCTTCAACTATACTTGCTTCTAAAGCACGTAGTCCACTTGGCATACGAATGGAAATATCACGATATCTATTGTTTACCGCTTTCATTTCTACGCCGATTTTATACATTCCATTATCAAAAGTTGCTGAGCCAAAGCCCGTCATACTTCTTATCAAAAAAATACCTCCCCAAACCTAATTAAGATTATTACTCAGCCCATGTTGCTGTGAAAACTTTTGTAGCAGGGCCAGTCATATAAATACGATTATTATCAGCCCACTGTATTGTTAAAATACCGCCATCTAATTCAATTTGAGCTGTTCTTTGTGTACGTTTATTTAATACACAAGCTACTAATGTAGCGCAAGAACCAGTACCACAAGCCCAAGTGATACCTGCACCACGTTCCCAAACACGCATACGAACATATTTATCATTTTTTACTTCTACAAATTCTGTATTTGTTTTCTTAGGAAATACTGGATTAGTTTCAAATTTTGGGCCAATTTTTTCAAGTTCTACATTATTAATATCATCAACAAAAACGATACAATGAGGATTTCCCATAGATACGCAAGTCATTTTATAAGTTTGACCATCTACGGTGATATCTTCATTTACTACTTGATTATTGCCAAAGCCAGATACTGGAATTTTATCGCCTTCTAAAATAGGTTCACCCATATCTACATGAACAGTGCCATCTTCCATAATTTCAGGAATGATTATACCAGCACCAGTTTCTACAGTAAATTTATTTTTATCTGTAAGATTAGCTTCTTTTACACATTTGGCAAAGCAACGTATACCATTACCACACATTTCAGCTTCACTGCCATCACTATTGATGATTTGCATACGAAAATCTGCTATTTTAGATGGCAAAATAAATATAACACCATCAGCACCTACACCAAAATGACGATCACAAATTTTTTCTGCATTTGCGATTATTTCACTGATATCTTCATTATTGAAAGCATTTACTAATACAAAATCATTTCCACAAGCTTGCCATTTAGAAAAATTAAATTTCATGATAAAATCCTCCTTAAACACATTATTAAAACAATGTATTTATTTTTACAAATTTAAAATCTATTCAGGCTCATTATAGATAATAACTAAATTATTATATTATAACTAATATTAATTCGCTATTAAATATCAACAATCCTGCTCATATTATTATAATTATTCATCTTTTTAAAGAAAATACTAATTAATGACAAAAAACTTAGCAAAAACTGCTCAATTAATAATTTATCAAATAAAAATATCTATGATATAATATTTTAGATATTAATTTCTTAACCTAAGAAATTAACGAAAGGAATGAATTAAACTATGAGCTTAGATGGATTTTCATTAAATCCTTTAATAAATGAACTAAACGACAAATTAGCAGGTGGTAGAATAGATAAAATCTGCCAACCAAACAAGCAAGATATTTATTTATATATTCGCCAACCTGGACAGACATATATTTTATATCTTTCTATAAATCCTCAAAATCCTATGGCAAATATAACTGAATTTCAACCAGATAATCCACCTGAACCACCAGTTTTCTGCATGGTTTTACGTAAGCAATTAGAAGGTGGTCGCATCGCCTCTATTTCTCAATATGGTTTAGACCGCATGATTTTAATAGATATTGATACCTTAGGACCAAAAAGTCTTATCATTACAAAAACTTTAATAGCTGAACTTATGGGAAAATATAGCAATCTTATTTTAATGCAAGACGGAACTATTATTGAAGCCTTTCGCCGTGTAGGTGAAAATAGCAACCGTGTACGTACTGTCTTACCTGGTCAAAATTATGAAGTCCCACCTATTCAAGACAAAATAAATATTTTAACCACCGATACAAATTCATTTATTGAACGCTTAAAAACATATCAAGAAGCGACTTTATATCAAGCAATCATCGCTAGTGGCTTGGGCTTCGGGCCAATAACAGCAAAAGAAATCATCTTTTTAGCTGGCTTTAGCAACGATTTATTAATAAAAGATATGGACGAAATGGATTTTTCTTCTATAACTAATATCATTGATGAATTAAAACTCATGTATCAAGAAAAAAACTTTTCACCAACATTAGTCTTAGATAAAAAACGTAAAATTAAAGCTGTGGCACCATTTGCTTTGCATATTTTTAACGAAAAAGACTTCACCCTCAAAACATCTGCAGATATTAATGCTCTATTAGAAGACTCCAAAAACTATACTAACAGCTATTATAATTTGCCAGAAAAAGATTTTTATCGCAAAACAATCCATAATGAAATTAATCGTTTAACTAAAAAGGAAAAAATTCTTATAGAAGAATTAGCTAAAGCACAAAAAGCTGAAAAATATAAAATAAAAGCTGATAACTTAATGACTTATCAATACCAATTTAAAGACCATCAAGACAAAGAAATTTCTGTAGCTAATATTTATGATGAAAATTATGCGCCTATAACTATTGCATTGGATACGAAATTAACTCTAATTCAAAATATGCAAGCTTATTATAAAAAATACGATAAGTTAAAACGCTCTACACAAATGTTAGAAATCCAAATAAAACGTTGCCAAAAAGATAGAGAATATGCTCTAACTATAGAAACTGCTATAGATGCTTGTACTACTATAGCTGATATTGAAGATATCAAAGCTGAAATGATTAAAGCTGGGTTTTTACCACCTGAAAATAAGAAAAAAGCTTCTATTGCTCCATCTAAACCATTTAAATTTGCTCTACCTAATGGAATGTTTCTATTTATCGGCAAAAACAATTATCAAAATGATAAACTCACTTTTAAAACAGCACACAGTGATGATATTTGGTTGCATACAAAAGATATCCCTGGCTCTCATGTCATCATTGATACTAAAGGTGATGAAGTAGATGAGGATACTCTATTTTTAGCTGCCCAAATCGCAGGATATTTCAGCAAAGCTCGTGGTTCTTCTAAAATTCCTGTTGATTATGTAGAATGTAGATATCTAAAAAAACCATCAGGAGCTAAACCTGGTTTTGTCATCTTTACAAATAATAAAACTTTATATGTAACACCTGATGAAGATAAAATCATGCCAATCATCAATAAAGATTTAAATAAAAAATAAGTAAAAAAAAGACTACCATATTTATTTTTGGTAGTCTTTTTTCATTAGATGGATTGTATAATGAAGTGCGACACCTAGAAAAATAAAAAACTCACTATGAATTTTCGTGTAAAATAAAGTTACCACACTAAATCCACACGAAAGGAAAATTCATAATGAGCTATCATCATCTTACCATATCTGAACGTATTCGTATAGAGGTTCTTTCTATTTTAGGTTATTCTACTCGTTTTATTGCTAAATTTTTGCATCGTCATCATTCTACTATTGCTCGAGAACTATCTCGTAATAAAATTAAAAATGAATATGTCTCTATATCTGCTCACAATAACTATCTTAAACGTCGTAAAAATTCTTCTCACTCTAGTAAATATAATGATGTTCTTTCTAATCTTATTTCCGAAAAATTACATGAAAATTGGTCTCCAGAACAGATTTCTAATGCACTTTTAAATGGTAAACTTTCCTTTAAAACTATTTATAACTGG
>NZ_FOCY01000005.1:0-80675 GCF_900110235.1 Megamonas sp. Calf98-2
TTCACAAGCAAGAAAATGCTAATATGTAGGATTCGTTGTATCCGAATTTAAGCCTTTGGAGAATCATATCAAACGAAAGTAGCTATGGCAAAATCGGATTCAATGAAGAAGGAAATAAACAAATTTTTATATTTTTATAGATTTTTGGCAACGGTCTTTTCATGGACTTATTGATGCAAGGTGTAGAGTATTTTCATAAGGGCGGATTAGTAATGTATATATTATTAATATGCTCAATTTTTATTATCACTATTGGTGTAGAACGCTTATTATATTTTATGAAAGCTGATTCAGGAAGAGCTTTTGCACAAAATTTTTATAAATTGATGATTAATAATAAAATTGAAGAGGCTAGAAATTTAGCACAAAATAGCAAGGGGGATTTAGCTTTTTTAGTCGATTTTGCTTTCAATAAAATGCAAAATAAAAATATCAATTTGATGATGTTGTTGGAAGTTCAATCAGGGATAAGTATTTCTAAATTTAGAGAAAGACTTTATTATTTAAATGTAATTGTTACTATGGCTCCTTTATTAGGTTTATTGGGGACAATAATTGGTATGATTTCAGCTTTTAGCGTATTTAATTTAGAAGAAGGTCAAGCTATTGCTATCACTGGGGGTGTAGGTGAAGCATTAATCGCAACAGCTACAGGACTTTGTGTAGCTATTGTTTCTTTGGCTATTCATGCATATTTTGTGCAGAGAATAGATCGTATCGTAACTGATATGGAACAGGCTTTTTCACTAATTGAAGGTTATATAACTAGAGGTGAATAACAATGCGTTTAAAAGATAGAAGAGCGTTTTCTAAGCCTGAAGTCATGATTATACCAATGATTGATATTATGTTTTTCTTATTGGTATTTTTTATGCTCAGCACGCTATACATGGTGGATTTAAAAACTATTCCTGTAAATATGCCTAAAGTGCAAAATGCCCAAAGTCAAACAAATGTTAATTATTTAGTCACGATGAAAGCTGATGGCACTTTGTATTTAGAAAATAAATTGATAGATGAAGATACATTACTTCAAGGTGCAAAAGAAAAATATGAAGAAAATAATAATTTTGCTGTAGTAATTCGTGCTGATGAAAATGTAGATTATGGAAAAATTATGGCATTATTAGATAAATTTAAAGCTGTGGGGATAACTAAATTTGGTTTGGCTACAGAGACTATGGTAGATGAACATAAATAATGTCTTGACAGATATACTCTTAAGTGTTATCGTAAAAATGAAATTATTTTTCTAACAATTTTATATTTATTGAGTGGAATAGGTGCCCCTTTTGGGCTTAATAGAGAAAGCAGTAAAAGCTGCTACGGTCCCGCCGCTGTGAAAGTGAGCAACTTCAAATTTATGTCACTGAGATATTTCTTGGGAAGGCTTGAAGAAGCGATGAACTTGAGTCAGAAGAACTACCTATTTGTCAATCACCGTTATGACCTGCGAGAGATAGGTAGGAGATTTATTATAGTAAACACTATCTCTACAAGAATATTTATTTTGTAGAGATTTTTTTTATCTATAAGCCATAATATTCTCATGGAAATAAGTGATACTCAATAATGACTTTATAATCGAATAGATGAAGTATTTAATATTTATTTAAATATCAAATTTAGGACATTATAAATAAATTAAGAGAGGAACGATATTATGAAATCTAATTGGAAAAAAATGTTAATCGCATCTATGGCATGTGTAGCTTTAACAGGAGTATCTGCAACATCTTTTGCAGCAGGATATAGTTTAAATCCAGAAGTAAAAACAGCAACTCCTGCACTTTTACAAGCTTCTGAAATCGGTGTACGTACATATAATACAACTGATGCAGAACTTCAAAAAGCTCCAAATAAAGATGCTATTGTAGTAATGAGCTTTGGTACAACATACAAAGATACTCGTGCAAAAACAATTGAAGCTACTGTAGAAGAAATTCAAAAAGCACATCCAAATACAAAAGTTGTATTAGCATTTACTTCTCATATTATTATTGACCGTGTAAAAGCAAATGAAGGTATTACTATTCCTACACCAGAAGAAGCATTGGCACAACTAAAAGCTGAAGGCTATAATCGTATAGCACTTACTTCCTTAGATGTTATTCCTGGTATGGAATATGCTTATAAAACAGCTGTATATGATATCTATAAAACACAATTCAAAAAAATGACTATTGGTACACCTCTTATGTATTGGATGGGTCAAGAAGGTCAAAGAGATGACGTTGAAGCAGTAATGCAAGCAATTGGTTCTCAAATGCCAAAATTAGGTAAAAAAGATGCAGTATTAGTGATGGCACATGGTACACCAGATCCATCTAATGCTTATTATTCTGTAATGCAAGATCGTTTAAATAAACTTTATGATGGTAAAGTAATGATTTATACAGTTGAAGGCTGGCCATCTCTTGAAGATATTATTCCTCAATTAAAAGCAAAAGGTATCAATCATGTTACAATGATGCCTCTTATGATGGTTGCAGGTGATCATGCAAATAATGATATGGCTGGTGCAGAAGAAGATTCTCATAAATCCATCTTAGAAAAAGAAGGTATTAAAGTAGACGCATACATTCATGGTCTTGGTGAAAACCAAAACGTTCGTCAATTATTTGTAGATAGAGCAAATGAAGCATGGAACGCTCTTGAAGCAGAAAAATAATAGATTTTGAATAAATCCTGTATGCTTGACGCTTTTATATGCCAAGTGTAAAATAAATAAGAGCATTATTTTATTAAGTAATTTAGTTTCTACTAAAATATGCAAAATGTAATACAGTAAGGTATGTGGCAAATTTTGTCACATACCTTTTTATGCAGGAGGATTTTTAATCATGGCAGGAACTTTTTATGGTATTGGTGTAGGTCCTGGAGACCCAGAATTATTGACAATGAAAGCTATTAAAGCTATTGAAAAAGCTGATGTACTCATTGCACCAAAAACAGAAAAAAAAGATGGTAGCGTAGCTTTAAGCATAGCTAAACCTTATTTAAAAGATGATATTGAAATTGTATATCAAGTTTTTCCAATGGTAGTTAATTTTGAAACTACTGATGCATGGCAGAAAAATAAAGAAGAGATTTTAGCTTTATTACAAGCTGGAAAAAATGTAGTATTTTTAACATTAGGCGATCCAATGTTTTACAGTACATATATTTATGTATATCGTCTTTTAGCAAAAGAAAAAGATATAAATATTGAAACTATCCCAGGTGTGCCAGCATTTTGTGCGATTGGTAGTAAATTAGGTTATCCTTTAGTTGAAGGCAATGATATCATCAGTGTAATTCCAGCAACTGCTGATAAAGAAACTATTGATAAAGCTTTAGCTGTTTCTAATAATGTGGTAATGATGAAAGTTTATAAAAATTATCCTGAAGTAGTAGATGCTTTAGCTGAAAATGATATGGTGGATAATGCTGTACTTGTAAGCCGTTGTGGTCTTCCAGATGAAGAAATTATAAATGATTTACAAGCTCAAAAAGATAAAAAATTAAATTATTTATCAACTATTTTGACTAGAAGGAGTAAAGGTATTTAATTGCCTTAGATAATGTTACTATGAAAAAATTAAATGGTTTGTTTTGTATATTAGCTTTAGTAATATGTTTTTCAGTAATATTAGTTGGTTGTGGTAGTCAAACAGAGGAAAAAAATGCTTCGAGTGGAACTGATAGTTATTTAACTATTACAGATGATGCTGATAGACAAGTAGTTTTGACGAAAAAACCAGAAAGAATAGTACCATTATCAGCATCTTTTTTAGAGCCACTTCATGCTGTTGATGGAAAAATAGTGGCTAGGGTATCAGCAAAAACAGGTATTCCCAAAGAAGATGAAAATCTACCACAAGTAGGAAATGTCTATAATATTAATATTGAGAAAGTAATAGAAGCTCAACCAGATTTAGTAATTGCTTATAAGGGTATGAATGATAAATTTGTATCTACATTTGAAGAAAATGGTATTCCTGTAGTTGTTCTTGAAATGCGTACGTATGACCAAGTAAAACATACTGTAGATGTTTTAGGACAGATTGCAGGAAATACCGATAAAGCCAAAACTTTGATACAAGATATGGATAATAAAATAGCAGAAATAAAAGCCAAATTGCCAAATGAACATAAACGTATAGCGATACTACATAGTACAGCTCAAAATGTAACTGTACAATTAGAAGGTAGTATTGCAGGTTCAACGGCAGAGATTTTGGAATTTGAAAATATTGCTAAGGGATTGACTCCACTAGAAAGCAATCCAACTTCTGCGCCATATAGTTTGGAAACATTAGTATCAGCAAATCCAGATGTTATCTTTGTTACAAGTATGGGAAAACTAGAAACTATAAAGAAATCTATGATGGAGAATGTAGAAAATAATCCAGCATGGCAGACTCTTCCAGCAGTAAAAGAAAAGAAAGTATATTTCTTGCCACAGGAATTATTTTTACTAAGTCCAGGCATTCATTATCCAGAAGCGGTTGAAGCTATGGCTAAGCTTGTTTATCCAGATAAATTTAATTGATGGTGAATTGATATGACTATGCAAAAACAAGAAGTTTTACAAACCACAAAATTTGGCATAGCGATTAATAAATGGCGAATACTAATGATGATAGTATTCGCCATTTTAGCTTGCTCGGGCATTATATGCAGTATAATAAGTGGAGCAGTAGCTATTCCAATAAGTGAATTGAAAAATATTTTTATCGATGGTGTAAATAGTCCTCATCAGCAGATTTTATATAATATTAGATTGCCAAGAACGATAGTAGCAGGATTAGTAGGCATGAATTTGGCTATGGCAGGAGCTATTTTACAAGCTGTGATGAAAAATCCTTTAGCTGATCCACATATCATAGGGATTTCTTCTGGGGCAGGGCTTACAGGTATTTTAGTGATTGTATTATTTCCTGCTATGGAATATCTAATAACGCCTATAGCTTTTGTTGGTGCTATGATTGCAGCTATTTGCATTTATTTATTGGCATGGAAAAATGGTATAAGACCGTTGCGTATTATTTTAGCAGGGGTGGCAGTATCAGCATTTTTAGGTGCAGGTATTTCCGCTATTTTAGTTTTATATAGTGATAGAATACATGGTGCTTTGATGTGGATGGTAGGGGGCTTATCGGCTCGTTCATGGCCACATGTAGATATTATTTGGCCTTATGCTTTAATTGGATTTATTTTAGCAATGCTGGGTTCACGCCATTTGAATATTTTGCAATTGGGTGATGATATAGCAAAGGCTTTAGGAGTTAATGTAGAATTAACACGCATTTATTTGACTGCTATAGGAGCATTATTGGCAGCAAGTGCTGTATCTGTAGCTGGTTTATTAGGTTTTGTAGGACTTATAGTGCCACATACAGCTCGTTTGATTGTAGGTTCAGATTATCGCTACTTGATACCTTCGTCGGCACTTTTGGGAATAGCTGTAGTTACTTATAGTGATACTTTCGCCCGTGTAGCTTTTGCTCCACTGGAATTGCCTGTGGGAATTTTCATGGCGATATTAGGAGCTCCATTCTTTTTATTTTTACTTAGAAAGGAGCTTTGATATGGTTAATTTAAAAGTATCTGATTTAATGATAAAAATATATGATAAATTGATTTTAGATGGAATTAATATTGATTTTAAAGCTGAAAAAAAGACATCTATCATAGGGCCAAACGGTTGTGGTAAATCGACTTTATTAAAAGCTATCTCAGGATTAAATCGTCAATATAAAGGCGAAATCTTGATTGATGGAGAAAATATTTTGCATTTATCCAGAAAAAATCTAGCGAAGAAAATGGCAATATTACCACAGGGAGCGACAACACCAACAGATTTAACGGTAAAAGAGCTTGTGAGTTATGGCAGATTTCCTTATCGCTCCATGTTTAAATCATTGAATAGTAGAAAAGAGCAAGCGGTTATTGAAGAAGCAATGGAAAAAACACATATTACATCTTTTTCTCATCGCTTAGTCAGCACTTTATCTGGCGGTGAAAGACAGCGTACATGGATTGCAATGGCACTTGCTCAACAGCCAAAGATTTTATTATTAGATGAGCCAACTACTTATTTAGATATTGCTCATCAAATAGAAGTCATGCAGATAGTAGATGAATTGAATAAACGCGAAAAAATGACAGTGATTATGGTCTTACACGATATAAATCATGCTCGTATGTATGCTGATGATATAGTTATCTTGAAAGATAAACATGTATTTGAGCAAGGTGAGCCAAATACTGTACTTGATGTAGAAAATTTAGCTAAAGTATTTGGTGTGAATGCTAAGATGTATCAAAACTGTCAAAATCCAGAAGATAAAATAATTTTTCCAGTATCTTTAGTTAAAAATTAATATAATAAGGGGAATAAATATGCTTGAAATAAAATCCCTAAAGAAAAATTTTGTTTCTAAAAATAAACAAGGTAAAAATATAGAAAAAACGGCTGTAAGAGATTTAAATTTGACGATTGATGAAGGTGAAATCTTTGGACTTTTAGGGCCAAATGGAGCAGGTAAGACGACAACTATTCGCATGCTTACCATGCTTACAAAGCCTACAGCTGGAGAAATTTTATATAAGGGAAAAGATATATTCAGCGACGAATTAAATGTAAAAAAATATATAGGAGTAGTACCGCAACATATAAATTTTGATCAGGATTTGACTGTTTGGGAAAATATGGAATTGCATGGAAGATTGCATCACATTCCCAAAAGTGAGCGCCATGCTCGCATTGAAGAATTATTAAATTATGTAGAGCTTCAAGATAGAGTTAATGATAAAGTAAAAAGTTTATCTGGTGGTATGAAAAGGCGTTTATTGATTGTGCGAGCTTTGATGCATAATCCTAAAATCTTATTTTTAGATGAGCCAACGGTGGCTTTAGACCCACAGGTGCGCCGACGTATTTGGGATTTAATACGTCGATTGCCAAAAGATGGTGTTACTGTAGTTTTGACTACACATTACATTGAAGAAGCAGAAAATCTATGTAATAGAGTGGCTATTTTAAATAAAGGTAGTTTAATAAAATTGGATACGCCAAAGGCTCTTTGTGAGCAAATTGGCAAATATGTTGTAGAATGGGATAGCGAAGAGTCTAGAGAGTATAAATTTTTTAATTCTCGTAAAGAATGTGCTGATTTTGCTGGAACTTTAGATGTAGCGACAACTATACGTCATTCCAATTTAGAAGATGTCTTCGTAGAATTGACAGGAAGGACGGTGAGCTGATTATGCTATATGATATTTGGACTGTTTTTTGGCGAGACTGGGTAGTATTGAAACATCGCATGATAAAATTCATCTTAAGCCGTATGGTGGCACCTATTTTATATATGGTGGCTTTTGGCTGGGGTTTAGGTAGAAGTATTAATACAGGGACTGGTTCATATTTAGATTTTTTAGTTCCAGGGATTTTGGCTTTAAATTCTATGAATATAGCTTTTAATAGTTTGACTCCTGTACATGCAGAGCGTATATACCATAAATCTTTAGAGGAATATTTAGTATCACCTATTCGACCAATAGCTTTTGTAGCAGGAAAGATTTTAGCTGCTGTGCTTCGTGGTATGATTTCTTCGGCTATTATCGTTGTTTTAGCTTATTTATTTGGTGCGAAATTTGCGATTACGCCATTATTTATAATTGTATTGATTATAAATTGTATTATCTTTGCTGAAATTGGCTTTTCAGCAGCAATGATAGTACAGACTTTTGAAGATATGGCAAGATTTAATACGTATATTTTATTGCCGATGTCATTTTTATGTGGCACATTTTTCTCTACGGATAAATTGCCATTATTACTGCATTATTTTATTGAAGCTTTGCCACTGACACATACATCAACTTTGTTGCGTGCTATCACACATAATCAAGAGATTTCTATATTGTCTATTGGTATTTTATGTTTATATATGGTTGTATTATTTATTATTTGCAATCGCATTTTAGGTAAGATAAAAAATTAAAAAATGCACTCCAATAGGAAAACTTTCCTTGGAGTGCATTTTTGTTTAAATTTAAAATTCAATACCTTTTTGGGCTTTGATGCCTTCTTTATAAGGGTGTTTGATTTCTTTCATTTCCGTTACTAAATTAGCCTTTTGAATGATTTCTTCTTTGGCATTTCGTCCTGTCATAACGAGATGTAAATCAGCAGGTTTTTCGGCGATTAAATCTAAGACATCTTTTAAATTGACTAAATCAAAATCAATAGCATAATTTATTTCATCTAAGATAATCATATCCCATTTATTGCTTATCATTTCCATTTTTGCTTCTTGAAGTGCTTTTTTAGCAGCTTCTTGATGGATTTTTATATCTGTATTGCCTCGGCGAGTAAAACCTTCACCACATTGTTTCACTGTGATATCTGGAGCAAATTTAGCTAAAGCTTTTAATTCACCATATTTCCAACTGCCTTTGATGAATTGGAGAATTAAAACTTTTAAGCCTTCGCCCCATGCACGGATTGCAAGCCCTAAAGCTGCTGTAGTTTTTCCTTTGCCGTTTCCAGTGTGAACGATTACTAATCCTTTTTTATATTGAGTATCTTGCATTATCTATTATTCACCTACTTATGATTTAGAGACTAAGTTCTTGATATTTTGTGATTACGATATAACCAATGCACATAATGATTAAAAATAAAGTAGAAACATTGTACATTAATTTTATGGTTTGTTGAATATGTCGAGCATTTAATTCATTGATAGCTTCGCCCATATAAGCTCGGAATGATTGACGACCAAAATAATAGTTTATACCGCCTAGGCGAATATCTAGTGCGCCAGCTACTGTAGCTTCTGTATAACCACCATTAGGGCTAGGATGTTTTTTAGCATCACGCATCATCATTTTTAAAGCACCTTTGGCATTTAATTTGGAATAAAAGGCTACAACTATTAATAAAAGTCCTGTTATGCGCGCAGGAATGAAATTCAAAACATCATCAATGCGGGCAGCTGTTCTGCCGAAATAAAGATATTTATCATTTTTATAGCCAATCATAGCGTCCATGGTATTACTCATGCGGTAAAGTACAGCGAGCGGTAGTCCACCGATAAAGAAATAAAATAAAGGTGAGATAATACCATCTACGATATTTTCTGCTACGGTTTCTACAGTGGCACGAGTGATATCTTGTTCATTCATGCGATTGGCATCGCGACTTACGATATAATTTACTTTTTTGCGAGCTTCATCAAGATTGTGATTGATTAATTCATCATAAATATCTTTGCCTGCTTTAGCTAGAGATTTTGGTGAAATCATAAAGCTTAAGATTACAGCTTGGATAAAGATATTGAGCCAACTAGGACAATTAAATATATCAAGAAGTGTGATTATGCCATAAGTTATGCCATAGCTAAAGCTCAATAATATAGCCACCAAAATAAAGCCACAGACTAATTTTGTAGGTTCAGTAGCATTATCTTTGCGCAATAATTTATCGAGGATATCAATTAATTTTCCCATCAAAGCTACGGGATGATATTTAGAATTAGGGTCGCCAATTATGCAATCAATGACAAAGGCTAAAAAAGCAATTAAAGCTATTTCCATTACATTCAACTCACATTTTTAAAATTTTTCTATGCATATTAATTATAGAAGCTAGATATTTTAAAATCAATAAATTACTACAAAAAAATAAAGTGCTATGGTATGATAAAAGATAATCTAAAGATTTTATTATTGAGGTGAGAAAATGAGTGTAGAATTATTACATTACACAAGAGGAAAATATGTAGAAAATATTCATCGAGGCGATGCTGTTTGTGTTGGCGTTGATGGCAATATTATTGATAAAGTAGGCAATGCTCACCTACCAATGTTTTGGCGCAGTGCAGCGAAACCTTTTCAATTATTACAGTTCGTAAAATTAGGTGGCGTTGAAAAATATAATTTAACACAACAAGAATTAGCAATACTTGCTTCTTCTCATAGCGGTGAAGATATTCATGTAGAAACAGTAAAATCTATTTTGCATAAATTAGGTTTAACTGAGGAAGTATTAAACTGTGGTTCTGCTCGTCCTATGAGTGGAAAAGCTTTCAAAGAATTAGTAAAAAATAATTTAAAACCATCAGCATTGCATAATCCTTGTTCTGGTAAACATTCAGCAATTATAGCTCTTTGTCAGTTGTTGAATATACCAGTAGAAGATTATATAAAACCAGACCATGAAGCTCAAAAAATCATTCATCAAATAGTAGCTATGTCAGCTGGTATTCCTGAAGATGAATTGGATATTGGTATTGATGGTTGTGGTGTGCCTGTATTTTATTTACCACTTGATAAAATGGCATATGCTTATGCTCGCTTGATGAATGCAGAAGAAGGAAATTGGGGCGAATACACAGAAGCTGCGATAAAAATTCGCGATGCTATGTGTGCATATCCGCAGATGGTTTCTGGAACAGGTAGAATTGATAAAGCAGTAGCAGAAGTAACAAATGGACGAGTATTGGCTAAAATTGGTGCAGATGCAGTATATTGCTTAGCTTCTCGTGAATTAAAATCTGGTATGGCTTTTAAAATCGAAGATGGAAGTTATGCAGCAGTAACTCCAATGGTAATTGCAATGCTCAAACATTTTAATTATATTAATGAAGAAGAATATAATAAATTATTGTCAATGTATCCACCTGTATTGAAAAATCATCGTGGCGATATCATTGGTGAAATTAAAGCTGTTTTTTAAATGGTATTTTAAGTTAATTTGAAATCACTATTATTGTATATTCAATCGATAATAGTGATTTCTTTATTTTATGTAAAAGGAATGTTGAAATGGAAAAGGCAGAGAATTTTTATTGGAAATTATTTAAATCCACATTTATTATCAGTGCTTTTACTGTGGGTGGCGGTTTTGTAATCATACCGCTATTGAAGGCAAAATATGTCGATGAATATAAATGGATAAAAGAAAAAGATGCCTTAGACTTAGTAGCTATAGCTCAATCTATGCCAGGGGTAGTGGCGATTAATTCTGCTGTAATTTTGGGATATAAAATGCGTGGCGTAAAAGGAACTTTGACAGCTTTACTAGCTACTGTATTGCCACCGCTTATCACTTTATCTTTAATTTGTATTTTTTACAATTTATTTGCTACAAATCCATATGTGAATTTGCTATTAAAAGGTATGCAATGTGGTGCTACAGCATTGATTATCAATGTAGCCTACGATTTGTTGAAAAAAGAAATAAAGAAAAAATATATATTATCCTTATTTATTATTTGTTTTACCTTTGGTATGAGCTTTTTTACAGATATAAATGTAATGTATTTAATCGTTATTGATGGAATTATTGGTTTAATTTTGATGAGGGATAAAAAATATAATTAAAATAATTAATTTAGTGATAGAAAAATAGCAAAGGATTTTTACCATGATTTATTTAGAATTATTTTGGAGCTTTGTTCAAGTAGGTTTATTTTGTGTTGGCGGTGGATATGCTTCTATGCCACTAATTCAAGCACAAGTAATAGATGTGCATGGCTGGCTTAGCATTAGTGAATTTATAGATATTTTTACAATTTCTCAGATGACTCCTGGTCCTATCGGTATTAATGCAGCGACTTTTGTCGGCATGAAAGTAGCAGGGTTTTTAGGTGCTATTGTGGCAACATTGGGATTTGTAGCGCCATCGTTTATTTTAGGCATTATTTTAGCGAAATTATTTTTTAAATATGGAAATATTGGGGTGATTAAAGGTATATTAAATGGCTTAAGACCAGCTGTTGTAGCATTAATTTGTTCTGCTGGTATGAGTTTTATATTTTTAGCTTTGTTCAATACAGAAAAAATGCCAATAAATGTAGCAGATATTGATTATTTAGGTTTATTTGTATTAATTGTAGCTTTTATTGCTGTTAGAAAAAAAGTGGGAATTATAAAAATTTTGGCTGGTTCTGGTGTATTAGGGCTTATTTTAGGACTAATTGGAAAATTTTAGGGGGATTTTTTAGCATAATATATTGAATTTATCAATGGTATATATTATGATTATAAATAAGATATATACATATGAAAGAGGCGAAATGAATTGGCAGCAAAAGTATTTACCGAAGAACAAAGAAAAATTCTCAGTAAAAACCCTAATGTAGAGTCAGTAGAAAAAACAAGAATTATTTATACAGAAGCATTTAAATCTTATTATGTAAAAAATTATTTAGCAGGGAAAAAACCTACAGAAATTTTTATTGAAGCAGGTTTTGACCCATCAATTTTAGGCAATAAACGCATAGAAAGAGCTTCAGCAAGATGGAGAAAATTATATGCTGATGGTCAATTAATCATAGATACTAAAGAAAATATATCAGTAGAAACAAAGGAAGAAAAAATAATGAATAGTGAACCAACAAAAAAAAGAAGAGGTCGTCCTCGTAAAAATCCTGTGGTAGAAACAGTAGCAGAAACAAAAAAAGAAGAATATACAGTGGATATGCCAAAGAAAAAACGCGGTCGTCCTCGTAAAAATCCAGAAGTTGTATCACAAGTAGAAGCTACAGAAAATAAAGCAAAAACAGTTAAAAAACGTGTAAATAAAATTGCTGCTATGGCGCAAAATATAAAATTAGCTGAACCTATGGTTAAAAAAGAAGTAAAAGAAGAAGCACCACAGAAAAAAAGAAGAGGCCGTCCACCTAAAAATGCACAAAAAGCAGTAGAAACAAAAGTGGAGACTAAGGTGGAAAAAGTAGAAACACAAGTAAAAGCAAATGAACAAGTAGCAAAGAAAAGAAGAGGTCGTCCTCGTAAAATTGTACAAAATGTAGATGAAACACCAGTACAGAAAAAAGAAAATATCGAAGTAAAACCAGTAGTTAAAGCAAAAGAAGAAAGCATTTCTAAAGTAGAAAAAGTGGAAAAAGTAGAAACTGTAGAACAAGCAAATCCAGTAGCTGCTTTAGTAAAAGCTATCAATAGACTTACACGTGAAGTAAATTCTTTAAAACGTTTAGTCGCTGGTAAAAAAAGAATAAATTATTAAGATGTAAATATCTTTTTATCTCTGTAGAATATATGGGGATAAAAAGATATTTTTTTGGTCAAAATAGAAAAATTATTATAAAAGCTTTTTATTGACCTTTAACCTTTATATTGTTATTATAAATATATTGTAAATGTGAATGTCGTTCATAATTACTTATACATATATTGAATATATAAATATTTGCTTGTATAAACTAGAATTAAAATAAGGAATAGGTGAAATAACTTGATAAGCGTAACGAAATTATTATTTGCAACAGAATATTTTGGAGACTCTCTTCGTTATACAGATAATGCTCATAAAGCAAGAAATGGCGTAAGAGAAGGCATGGGACCAGTAGTAGTTTGGAACTCTACACGTACATGTAATTTAAAATGTCGCCATTGTTATATGAGTTCTGATGCTAAAAAATATCAAAATGAATTGACTACAGCGGAAGCAAAACAATTCATTGATGATTTAGCAGATTTCAATGTGCCAGTATTATTATTTTCTGGCGGAGAACCATTAATTCGTCCAGATTTCTTTGAACTTGCAGACTATGCAGCGAAAAAAGGTGTACGTCCTACATTATCTACTAATGGTACTTTGATTACACCAGAAGTAGCTCGCAAAATCAAAGATATTGGTGTAGGTTATGTGGGCATTTCTTTAGATGGTCTTCGTGAAGTAAATGATAAATTTCGCGGAAAAGCTGGAGCTTTTGAAGCTGCTATGAATGGTATCAAAAACTGTGTAGCAGTTGACCAACGCGTAGGACTTCGCTTCACTATCAATCATCACAATATCCAAGAATTAGAAAATATCTTTGATTTCATTGAAGAAGAAAATATCAATCGTGTATGCTTTTATCATTTAGTATATTCCGGTCGTGGCAATCAAATGATGGATGAAGATGTAACAGCTGAAGAATCTCGCCGTGCTATGGATATAATCATTCGTCGCACTCGTGATTTTGAAGAACGTGGTTTGAAAAAAGAAATCTTGACTGTAGATAATCACTGCGATGGTGTATATATGTATTTAAAAGCACTTCAAGAAGGCAAAGATGAACTTGCTCAGCAGATTAAAAAATATATCGCAATGAATGGTGGTAACCGTTCTGGTATGGCTTTTGCCGAAGTTGACCCACTTGGGTATGTACATCCTGACCAATTTACACAACACCATACTTTTGGCAATGTTCGTGAACGTAAATTTGGTGATATTTGGCAAGATACAACAAATCCTATTATGGCAGGATTGAAAGATAGAAAACCATTATTAAAAGGTCGTTGCAGTAAATGCAAATTCTTAGATAATTGTAATGGTAATTTCAGAACACGTGCTGAAGCTCGCACTGGAGATTTTTGGGAATCAGACCCTTCTTGTTATTTAACTGATGAAGAAATTGGTATTACAGGAGCTGAAAAATAATGATTATTTCATGGAATACAACAAATGCTTGTAATATGTTTTGCGACCATTGTTATCGTGATGCTGGTTGTAAAGCAGATGAAGAATTAAATACGCAAGAAGCGAAAACGCTTTTAGAACAGATTGCTAAAGCTGGCTTTAAAATCATGATTTTTTCTGGTGGAGAGCCACTTATGCGTCCAGATATCGTAGAACTTGTGGAATACGCTACAAAATTAGGTCTTCGCTCTGTATTTGGTACAAATGGCACGCTTATCACAGAAGAAATGGCTTTAAAATTAAAAAATGCTGGCGCTATGGGCATGGGAATTTCTCTTGATTCCATGGATGCAGAAAAGCATAATAATTTCCGTAAATTCCCTAATGCTTGGGAAGGCGCTGTTCGTGGTATGAGAAATTGTCGTAAAGTAGGGTTGCCATTTCAAATTCATACAACAGTGATGGATTGGAACCAACATGAATTGGAAGCTTTAACAGATTTTGCCGTTAAAGAAGGCGCTGTAGCTCACCATATTTTCTTTTTAGTGCCAACAGGTAGAGGAAAAAATATCGAAGCAGAAACACTTCGCGCTAAAGAATATGAAGATGTTATCACAAGAATTATGAAAAAACAGCAAGAAGTGGATATCGAATTAAAACCTACTTGCGCACCTCAATTTATGCGTATAGCTGACCAAATGGGCATGAAACTTCGTTTCCGTCGTGGTTGCTTGGCTGGTACATCTTATTGCATAATCAGCCCTCGAGGAAAAGTACAGCCATGTGCTTATTTAAATATGGAACTTGGCGATGTTCGCAAAACTCCATTTGATGAAATCTGGAAAAACAGCGAAGTATTGAATAAATTGCGTACTTTTGAATTTGAAGGCAATTGTGGTAAATGTAAATATAAATTCAGCTGTGGTGGCTGTAGAGCTAGAGCTGCTTATTATAATGATGGCAATTATATGGCAGAAGAACCATGGTGTTTATATAGTCATAAATAATAAAAGTGTTGTATATGGTCTAGGCTATATACAACACTTTTTTAGTTGATTTTAATTTAAAATAGTATGCTTATCATTGAATTTTATAATGCGACTATGAGGCAGAGATAATAATTCTTGTTCATGCGTGGAAATTAAAATAGTTTTATTAGCTTTGATAAAATCTATGAGAAAATCTTTAAACCATTGTCTAGTCTTATTATCAAGCCCATTTAAAGGCTCATCAATCATAAGTATATCTGGATTTAGAGCTAAGATTGCAGCAAGAGCCACCTTTTTCTGTTCGCCACCACTTAGATGATAAGGTGGTCTATCTTGTAAATGTTGTATATTTAAATAAATTAAAAGTTCATTTACACGTTGATGAATGATATCTTCATTTAAATTCATTTGTCTTGGGCCGAAGGCGATTTCATCATATACTGTAGCATTGAATAATTGCACATCTGGATTTTGAAAAATATAACCAATGCGTTTATGAAAGTTTTTAGCAAATATATTATCTTGCAAAGTATTTTTATCGATTTTCTTATTATCAAAGTAATATTCACCTTTAGTAGGAAAGATTAGACCATTTAAAAGTTTAAATAAAGTGGATTTACCACAACCATTAGGGCCTGTAAAAAAGATTAATTCTCCGGCATAAATTTCAAGAGAGATATCATTTAAAGCAGAAACTTCTTCATAGTTATAGCTTATATGAGATAGATTTATAATTGGTGTCATAGAAAATATCCTTCACTGAAAAAATAAAATAATAGATAAATGATAATTACGATAGTATGCCAAATATATTTTAATTTAAATTTATGTTTAATAACTGGCGTGTAATTTTCATCAAAACAACGACATATCATAGCATGATATGTTTCTTTGGTATAAATCTGTGATTTTAGAAATGTAGTGCCTGATATAGAAGCTAGACTTTGATATTTAAAATTATTTTTACCGACAGAGCGTAATTTTAGAGAAATTAATAAATTGGTAAAGGTATCTCCTAAAATCACGATATATTTTAGTGTTAAATCTAAGGTTAAAATAAATATCGCAGGAATATGAAATAGGCGAAGAATTTTACTTAGTCTATAAAAAGGGATAGTTTGAGCGATATAAGCTAAAAGAAGAACAGTTATAAAAATTTTAAAAGGCAGATAGAAAAGGCGAGTATTATTTAGTAATAGAGAAGGTAAAATTATTATCAAAGAAAATAAAGTTGATATCAAAGTCGGTTTTAATATAGAAATGATGATTTTTGTATTTAAAGTCGATAGACAAATTAAACTAAAAGCTAAAATAATTAAAGGAAAAAATATTTTTTGTGCAGAATTTATTAAAATTATGGTGAGAAAAATGAACAATAATTTTTCACTGGGATTTAGCCAACTATTTTTATGGGGATAATTATGATGGCGAAGAAAAATTAATTTAGTAGTAATGGAAAATAAAGTTTTTTGCCAAAAATTATCTTTATCCTTTGGGGGTGTGTACTCATCTGTAGTTAAAAGCCATTTAGGAATTTTAGCAGAATTATCAAAGTGATTGTTTTTTTGCATAAATAATATTTCCAAGCATTTTAAAGATAATGATTAAAAGAGCGACACCAATAATAGCTGAAGCTATATAAGCTAAAATATCAGTTGTCCCACTCATAGTATAATCAGGAAAAAAAGCTTCATAATTAAATCCATTTAATAATTTTTCTGGAATAAATCCAAGAGGAACCCCCGAAGAAGTATCATTTAAAATTTCTTCTGGAGCCCATTCACCCCATGCAGTGCCTTCAGCTATGAGTCCAAGTGGAGAAATGATAATTAAAAATGCTAATAAAGAAAAAATAGAATTTAATTTTATCTGTTGGCAATCATAAATTATATTTGGAGATGTCTTGAGGATAAAAAGATATAAAGATAAAGTAAATAAACCTTCTGCTATGCCGGCAATCGTCAAGTGAGATAAAGCCATGGCAGGTATTGATATCCAAAGAGGATACGGACAATAAAGCGGTTGACCTAAATTATCTACAAATAATAATGGCTGAATACCAAGTTCTAAAGCTGTGAAAAAGGCGGCTAAATTTATACTGATATAAGCAGATAGAAAAATAGTGCATTTATGATAAAACGGAGATAAATGAATTTTATTTAAAATTTTATAAATAAAAAAGCCTGTGAAAGGTAAAATAAATGCTATATTAAAACAATTAGCTCCAAAAGATAAAATACCACCATCACCAAAGATTATAGCTTGAATGAAAAGTGCTACACTGATAGCTATACAGGCGGCATAAGGCCCTAGCAGTAAAGCAATAAGTGTTCCACCAACGGCATGGGCTGTAGTGCCATCAGGAATGGGCAGATTAAACATCATCAAAATAAAAGCAAATGCGCCACCTATACCAATTAAAGGAATTTTATCAGCAGATAAAGTTTTATTTATCTTGCGGATAGAATAGTACCAGATAGGTGTCATAGCTACAAATAAAGTAGCACAAGTGGAAGGGCTTAAATAATTATCAGGAATATGCATGATGAAATCCTCCTTATAAATAATATTATTTGCCATCATTATATTATTTATAAATGATAAATATAAGCCTATGTATAGGATAGAAATAAAAATTAAAATAAAATCATGGATATCAAAGCATTAAGCTATAATTTAGGAAAGTGAAAATATTTTTATATGGGGGTATGGGGGAATATGATAATTAAAAATGAAAGAGGTGTATTTTATGAAATACGATTTAGAAAATATTAATGCTCGCTTTGGCATTGGTAGTCAAAAATGGCAGGACATGAAAAATAATCCTTTAGTAGATGAAAAAGTAATTCCTTTTTCTGTAGCTGATATGGAATTTAGACTTGCCCCAGAAATCACAGAAGGACTAAAAAAATTTATAGATGATAATATTTTAGGCTATGCAGGCACGAATAAAAAATATCGTGAAAGCGTTTGTAAATGGCAACAAAAGCATCATGATTTTACAGTTGATGAAAAATGGCTTGTAGAAACACATAGTGTAGTAAATGCTTTTTTTACTGCTGTAAAAGCATTTACGCAAAAAGGCGATGGTGTGATGTTATTTACACCTGTTTATTATCCTATGTATAAAGCTATAGAAATCAATCAAAGAAAATTAGTGGAGATACCTTTGATTAATAATAGTATGACATATGATATTGATTGGGACTTATTTACAAAAAAAGCTAAAGCAATAGATACAAAAATGTTGATACTTTGTAGTCCACATAATCCTTGCGGTCGTATTTGGACAAGAGAAGAATTAACTAAAATTAGTGAAATTTGCTTAGCAAATGATATTTTAGTAGTAGCAGATGAAATTCATGCAGATTTAATCATGCCAGGATTTAAACATGTTTCCTATGGTACGATTTCTAAAGAAGCATTAGAACATTCAATTATTTGCACAGCACCAAGTAAGACTTTTAATCTAGCAGGTATGCAACTTTCTAATGTATTTATAGCTAATGAAAATTATCGCAATCTATTTAAAGCAGAACAAGCAACTGATGCAGATTTTGCTTGTAGTATTTTGAGTTATGAAGCTTGTCGTTTAGCTTACGAATATGGTGAAGAATGGTTGACAGAGGTCATAAATATCATTGATACAAATAAAAAAATAATCATGGATTTTATGCAAGAGTATTTTCCACAAGTGAAAATAACACAGCTTCAAGCGACATATTTATTATGGCTTGATTTTAGAGCATTTAATTTAACTAATGAAGAATTAGAAATGCGCAATCGCCAAAAAGCGTGCCTTTATTTTGATGAAGGTTATATATTTGGTAAAGCAGGTAGTGGGTTTGAGCGTTGGAATTTGGCTTGTCCAACAAAATATATTCATTGGGCATTAGAGCGTTTATATCAGGCTTATAAAGAGTTTGCTGTGAAATAAATTTATAGATAAAAAAAGAAAAACCTTCTATGTTAGGGCTATACATAGAAGGTTTTTCTTATGCAGTTTGAAGAGTTGTTATCATCAGTTTATCTAAATTAGGAATAATTTTGTTGATAACATGAAAAAGAAGGTGTTCATCACAGCTTACGCCGATGATGTCTGCTACTTGTTTAAGGTTTTGCGTAGCATTTTGAGCAGCAATGCCGTAGTCGGCAAAGAGAAGCATTTCTATATCATTGTCAAAATCACCAACAGCGATAAATATTTTATCCTTGTACATAGGCATTTTACGTAAATTATCCAACATAATACCTTTAGAAGCATTTTTAGGAATTAATTCAAAATAACTAGACCAAGAAGTAAAATATTTGGCAATTTTATCCATCTCCATAGATTTGGCGAAAATATGGAGCCATGATATCGTATGAGTATTTGTTGTATAGAATTGGACTTTTAAGATATCTAAATCATAAAGGTCATCTAGATTACTTCTGATATAAGATAAATTTTCACGTTTGATAACAGGGTCATCAAATTCTTCTTTAGTGATAATGTGAAAAGTATCTTTAGTATGAAGTTCTATACAAGTGTTAGGACAATGAATTAAACATTGTTTGAGAAAATTGAAAAGAATTTTTGTTTGCAGTGATAATGTTTTTAAGACTACATTATTATTCGTGTCTTGCAAGATTGTGCCATTATAAAATATGCTAGGTGCATTTATAGGAAGCTCTGGAATATATTGTTTACAACTGTGGAGGGTTCTTCCAGTAGCTACTGCAAATGTACCACCGGCTTTAGTGAATTCATTTAAAGCATATTTATTAATAGTGGAAATTTGCGATTTAGAATTAATTAATGTGCCATCCATATCACTGATTAAGAAAACATTACTAAAATCTGTCATAATTATTACCTCAAAATGGAGTTAATTTTGTAGAAGATAGAAGCTACCACGCATAGCAAGTCGTCTTCTTCTACAAATGTATCTAATAACCAGAGGTGCTATTTCCTAACTGATATGCTTTTATTATAAATGGTATATTTTAAAGGATAATGAAGTAAATGTAAAAAAATAATAAAAATTTCTAAAAAATATTGATATTTTTTAGAGACCTGCTATTTTAGTAGGCAAGTATCGTTTGTATCCAAGAATCCCCTGCCTTTAGGCATGGGGAGTATGTCAATTCCTGCTATTTTAGGTGTTTATGAAAAGCAAGGTATAAAAGATGGTGCACCAAACAATGTGATGAAAGGGCCTGCTTTTAAAACAGAACTTGCTACTGCATATCCAGATTGTCGTCTTGTTGTTACAAAAGAAACAATGACAGTTGAAGGTATGATAAAAATTGTTTATGAGCTTTTAAAAGATAAATTAAATATTGTAAAACTCACTTTCTCTAGTGGAGTTAATTTGGCATCTGAAGAATATGAACCACATCTTGAAGTTGATCGTTGTCCATTATGTGGTATTGCATTGAATGAAGATGGCGTTTGCCCAAAATGCGGTTATAAGAAACCATAATTATATTTATAGATAAAAAAGCCACAGCATATGCTGTGGCTTTTTTATCTAATTATCTTTGACGAGCAACTGTTCCTGCTCTACCTGGTAAATATCCATGATAAACTTCACATTCTTTTATATTAGGAACATATTTACCTTCTTCTAATTTTACAAATTCATAACCAAGTTTTTTGGCTTTTTTGATGAAATCATGAAGAATAGGTAATTGTTTTAAGCCTTCCATTTCTGAATGGATAGTTAAAACATTAAATTCTTGATCGCAATGACTCAACCAATAATCATTGATATTTTCTTCAGTGATTAATTTATTATCTAAAGTACTACCTAAACATTCATCCATAGTGAGCAATGTTCCTGGAATTTGTAATGGCAAATATTTTTTATCATTCATGATAGGATAAAATGGATAATATCCGCGAACATCACTGCAATAATCAAAACCTAATTCTTGTTGAACTTTTAAACTGCGAGGAGTTACTTGCCAGCCAGGAGCAGCACAAGCTTTAGCTTTAAAGCCAGCGATTTTTTCAAAGAGATTAATGGCTTTGGTCAATTCTTCTTTTATAGTATCTTCAGATAGGAAAGGCAATTTATCTTGCCAGTAAACATGATCCCAACAATGAATACCACATTCGTGATTTTCTTTGATAGCACGAAGAAATGGCATAGGATTTGGTTCGACGATATGAGGTGCAGGTAAAAGAGTACCATACATCATAGTTTTAAAACCATAAGTACTAGGTGCTTTAGTGCGTAGCATTTTAGTTAAAAAACCTTTGCGAAAGATACGGCGAATAGCTTTACCAGAATTGTCAGTACCCATGGAGAAAAAGAAAGTAGCTTTGATATTTTCTTGTTTAAAAACATCAAGCATGCGAGGTACGCCTTCATCATAGCCACGTTTTGTATCTACATCAATTTTTATAGCAATTTTTTTAGCCATAATATCCTCCAAATTTTATATTTTAGTTAAAAAGCCATCGCCACTAGCAAATGCTGAGGCAATGGCTTTGATTTTTATAAATAATAATTAAGCTTTATCTAAATTTTTAGCATACCATTCAAGTGTATAGTGGATTGCTTCGCGAAGTGTAGCTTTTGATTTCCAACCGAGGCGAGTTTCCATTTTTTTCACAGATGGCAATCTATCTTGCATATCATCATAATTTTTACCGTAATATTTATCGGAGTCCATAACGATAAATTCTACTTTATCAGCTTTATCTTTGAATTCAGGGAATTTTTTCATTTCATCAACAACGATTTCAGCCATTTCTTTGATGGAATAATTGTTTTCTGGATTACCAATATTGAAGATTTGTCCTTCTGCTTGGTTATCTTTATTAGTGATGATATCAATTAAACCTTGTACGCCATCGCCTACCCAAGTAAAGCTACGACGTTGAGCACCACCATTTACAAGTGTTATTTTGCCAGTGTACAAAACATCATAGATGAATTGAGTGATGGAACGACCTTTATGTTCACTTGCATCTTTGAAGCTATCAAGGCGAGGTCCTACCCAGTTAAATGGGCGGAATAAAGTGAATTTAAGCCCCATTTCTTGACCAAAAGCGAAGATTACTCTATCCATCATTTGTTTACTACAACTATAAATCCAACGGCTCTTAGATACAGGACCTAAGATTAAATTACTGTTATCTTCGTCCATGACTTTATTGTTAGGGTCAGGCATACCATATACTTCAGAAGTTGAAGGGAAAATAACGCGTTTACCATATTCAGCACATTTACGAACCATTTTTAGATTTTGTTCAAAATCAAGTTCGAATGTCCAAAGTGGACGAGTAATATAATAAGCTGGGCGAGCGATACCGATTAATGGTAAAAGAACATCACATTCTTTAATTTGTTCATTGAGCCAAGCTTCTTCTTTGAAGATATCGCCTTTTTTCATAGAAAAGCGAGGATTATCTAAGAATTGAGTGATATTATTATCTGCTAAGTCAAAACCTTGAATTTCCCAGTCTGTTTGAGCAAGTGCCATTTCAAGGAAATGAGAGCCAATAAAACCGTTTACACCAGTAACAAAAATTTTCATATGATAAATACTTCTTTCTATCTTTATTTATAATAGTTTATTCAAGTTCGAATTTAGTACCGATTGGCAATAAATCAGTGAATGCTTTAGCATCTAATTCAGCTTCATTTTCAAATTGTAATTTTTCCAATTGAAGTAGACCTTTTCCAGTGCCGATGCAAAGTGGATTAGTGCTTACAATTTCACCGATATTTCCTGTTCCTTCGATTGGTTTTGCCCACCAGATGAATAATTTTTTATTATTCACATAGGTGAAAGCTCCAGGAAAAGGATGTGTAACGCCACGAATGAGATTGTATAAACTAACGGCGTCTTTAGAAAAATCCAATAAACCATCTTTAGGGCGACGTCTGCCAAATTTTGTGGCTTGTGTATCATCTTGTGGTGTCAAAGTAATAGTACCTGCCTCTATTTTTGGCAAACAATCTTTGATGATTTCACTAGCGATTTTACTAACTTTAATGAAAACATCTAAGGATGTATCTGTAAATGCTATATCAAATCCACGCTGGTCTACAATATCACCTTCATCGGCTTTTTCTGTCATGAGATGAAGTGTGGCACCAGTGTGTGTTTCACCATTTACTACAGCCCAATTGATACATGTTTGACCGCGATATTTAGGCAATAGAGCACCATGAAGATTATAAGCACCTAAACGTGGTTTTAAAATGATTTCATTAGGAATTAAACGGCGAAAATAGAAAGAGAAGATGATATCTGGATTTAAATTTAAGATATAATTAGTAGCTTCTTCATCTATTTTTTTTGGTCTAAATACAGGTATATTATTAGCTTTAGCCAAATCATATACAGAATGAAACCATATTTTTTCATCAGGATCATCTTGATGAGTATATACAGCTAAAATATTAGCTTTAGCTTCTATTAAAGCTTTAAGACAAGTATATCCAGGTTCACTATAGGCAAATACAACGATAGAAGGTCTATTCATCTTCTTTAGCACCGTCCTCATATATTTTTCTGATTATATAATGTGGTCGTTGCTGAATTTGCTTATAAATTCTACCAGTATATTCACCGATAATACCGAGAGCCATGATAGTAACACCGATTAAAAAGAAGTTTATGGCCATTAAAGTGAAAACGCCACCAGCTTCAGGACCTACGACAATGCGGCGTAAAATTAAATATAAGAAGAAGATAATACTTAAAAGGGAGATACCCATGCCACTCATAGTAACCATTTGTAGAGGAGCTATAGAAAAGCTTGTCATTAAGTCAAAATTTAAGCGGAGCAAACGGAAAAAGCTATATTTAGACTCGCCAAATTCACGTTCACGATGACTGACAGGAATTTCTATAGGATTTACTGCAAATTTTTGACCTAATGCAGGAATGAAAGTAGTACTTTCACGACTTTGAACGATGATATCGACAATGCGACGACTATATCCGCGGAGCATACAGCCATAATCACTGATATGCAAACCACTGATGCGATTAGTCATTCTGTTTACAAAGCGAGAAGCTACTTTTCTAAATAAAGGATCATGACGATTTTGACGACATGTGCCAATTACATCATAGCCTTCATCCATTTTGGCAATGATTTTAGGGATTTCTTCTGGTGGATTTTGAAGGTCAGCATCTAAAGTAATGATGTATTTTCCACGAACATTAGCAAAACCAGAAGTGATTGCCATATGCTGACCAAAATTACCATTTAAATCAATGACGCGAACAGTTTTTTCATGCTCTTTTTGAAAGTCATAGAGCATAGCAAATGATTTATCACGACTGCCATCATTGATAAAGATTATTTCAAAACTACGCTGTAAATTTTCCATTACAGGATAGAGTTCTTTAAATAATTGAGGGAGAGATTCTTCTTCATTGTAAACTGGAATTACAATAGAAATTTCAGGACTTCCTAGCATTTTTTAGTTATCAGCCTTTCATACCACAGATTTCTTTGATTGCTTCGATAACATCTGTTACATCTTCATCAGTCATTGCAGGGAAGAGTGGTAAGGAAACAATACGTTCAGATACATATTCAGAGTTTGGTAAATCGCCAGCTTTAAGACCAGTGAGTTCGCCAAAGCAAGTAAATAAATGAAGTGCTTGATAATGGTAAGCTGTACCGATATTTTTAGCACTCATTTTTGCCATGAAATCATCACGACTAAAACCGAGTTCATCAATATCAATTAGAGGTGTGTATATATGCCAAGAATGAACATTGCCTTCTTCAATTTCTGGAGGAAGGATTAAACCACGTACATCTTTTAATTCTCTTTGATAGCGAGCTACGATTTCACGACGACGATCATTGAATTCTTCAAGATGTGTGAGCTGGTCGCGACCGATAGCAGCTTGAATATCCATCATTTGATATTTTAAACCTGGACGGAAAATATCATAATGAGCTTTACCATTTGCTTGATAACGGTTCCAAGCCCCTTTACTCATACCATTTTGACGTTGCATAGACATGAGTTCAGCTGCTTCTTCATCATTTGTACAAATCATGCCACCTTCACCAGTTGTGATATTTTTTGTTGGGTGGAAGCTAAATACAGCAATATGACGAGCGCCACGACCAAAGCCGATTTTTTTACCTCTATATTCTGCACCAAGAGCATGAGCGGAGTCTTCGATAATGCCAAGATTATATTTTTGTGCAAGAGCTTCAAGTGCGTCCATATCGCAAGGGCGACCTGCAAAATGAACAGGAATGATAGCTTTTGTTTTTGGTGTGATAGCTTCTTCAATTTTATTTATATCAATATTAAATGTATGAGGGTCAATATCTACTAAAACAGGTTTACCACCAGCAAATACGATTGCATTTACAGTGCTAGCAAATGTCATAGGTGTAGTAATGACTTCATCACCAGGCTCGATAAGTGCCATTGCAGCGAGGTGTAAACCGGCAGTAGCAGAGTTTACGGAGATACCAAATTTGCAACCTACATAATTAGCAAATTTTTGTTCAAAATCTACTGTTTTAGGGCCCATAGCGAGCCAACCTTTACGAATAGAGTCTGCTACATCAGCAATAGCTTCTTCGCTAACCATAGGTTTAGCAAAAGGTAAAAATTCTTTACGCATTGAAATATTCCTCCAAATAATTTAACTATTATTTATTAATCAAAATAGTATATGACCCTTCAGTTAATACTTGTTTCGCTGGAGAAGTCAATACATTGAGACATTTATCTTTATAACGTTCTTTAACCACAATTATAATACGCTTTTGACTGTTCCACAAATCATTTAACTCTTCGCCATTGAAAAACCAACCTGCACCACTTGGATGTTCAGAGCCAAACTCAAGTTCACCTTTGAAATCAGCAAGAGCAACTCGTTGATTAGTGTAATATGGTATGCCGTGATAAAAATCGCCATAATTTACAATTAAAGCGTCTTGTGGATTTAATTCATTGATTTTTTGGCTTACATAATATGCAGATTGATTATTGTGTACTTGTTGTTGAACATCATGAAGACCTAAACCAAAGAAAAATCCCATGACACAAAGAACACTTACAGTGCAACGAAATCTTTTTGTTTTTATCCAAACAAAAATAGAGGCAATAGTACCGATGAATAATGTTGCTGTGAGTAAACCACCTTCAGCAATGAATTCATCAATTGTCAAATAATTAGAACTTAAGACATAGCCAACTAAAGCTCCAACAAAAGCTAAGCATAAGATGCTATTGATTAAAAAGCTATGACAAAGCCAAGAATTTTCATCTTCAAAACGTTTGATGGAAGCTGCAATTAAAATAGCAAGTGGCATCCAGCAAGGCATGATATATGGTACTAATTTAGAATCAGAAATAGAGTAGAAAATGAAAATGATAAAGAACCATAATAATAAGAAGATGATATCAAAGCGATTGCGCTGAGATGTTGTTTTACGAATAACACCTTTTTTACTAAATAAGGATAATAAAAATCCAGTCCAAGGTAACATGCCGATGATTACAAATGGAATGAAGAACCACCAAGGCTGGAATCTATCGTGCATTTTAGTTGTAAAACGCAAGAAATGCTCACGAACAAAGAAGAAATAAAAGAAATCATGGTTTGCTTGGCAAACAAGGTAAAACCATGGAACAGTAACGATGAGAAAAGCTAAAATTCCAGGTAGATAAAATAATTTTAAGAATAAACGAGGTCTTTTTGTTAAAATTGTATACCAAAATAAAATACCAAATGGTAAGATTATAGCAACTAAGCCCTTAGTTAAAACACCAAAGCCCATGGCGATATAAAAGGCAACAAGCCATTTTTTCTTTTCTGTGCGTTCAAAAGCATAGAAAAATACCATGCAGGCTGTCATAAATAAAGTCAGAGCCATATCTAAAATATTAATTGAGGCAACGATTAAATTTAAACAAGATGTGGCTAGAATAGCACTAGCGAGTAGACCTACTTTGCGAGAATACATCATTGTACCTAAAAATCCAGCAAGACCAACGCAACCGATAGCTGATAATGCAGGCAAGATACGTCCGGCAAATTCTGTAACGCCGAAAATTTTCATCATGATGGCAGTAAACCAATATTGAAAAGCAGGTTTTTCAAAGTATTCTACGCCGTTTAAATGTGGAGTGATAAAATCGCCACTAAGTAACATTTCACGAGGTATTTGATTGTAACGACCTTCATCAGGGTCCATTAAATGATAAGAGCCTAAATGGGCTAAATAGAGATAGAAAATAGCTAAAACAAATATTCCCAACAGTAATTTTTTATTTTTTAGACAAAAATCACGCAAGAAAAAACCTCCTAGATAAATGATTTTAAAAATATGTTTAAACTATATAATTATACTATTTTTTATATTTCTCTACAATCAAGATATAGTATAGATATCTAAAATGATTTTTTCCTGAAAGAATAATGCAAGATAGCGAAGATTTTTTTGATTTTTGCTGTAAGATTGTATTAGATGTGTTAAGATTAATAATTGATAAATAAAGGGAGATGAAATTTTGACAAATTTATTATTGATATTAACAGGTGTGTTGTTAAATGCAGCTGCTCAATTAGTTTTAAAAAAAGGTATGTCGCAGATAGGAAGCATACAAGTAGATATTAATTCCATATTGACCATGGTTTTAAAAGCTAGCACAAATATTTATGTATGGTCTGGGCTTATTTTCTATGTGATAAGTTTTGTTGTTTGGCTTATGGTACTTTCACGAGTAGAAGTAAGTTATGCTTATCCATTTTTAAGCATAGGTTATATCATAGCTGCTTTTGTGGGCTATTTTTATTTTGGCGAGTCAATGACTTTGAATAAAATAGGTGGTATCATCATCATTTGCTTGGGAGTATTTTTATTATATCGTTCTTGATAAAATTATATTATTAATTTGAACATAGAAGGATTTTATGATGAAAGCTAAAGATTATGTAAAAGTAGGATTAGTAATATCTATCGTTTTGCATGTAGGGATTTTTGCTCTAGGTGGATATGTTATGAATAATATAACAAAAGAATTAAACGAAAAATCAATGCTACAATCCTCTGCTGATGAAGATATTACGTATGTAGATATTGGAATAACTCAAGAGGACGAGTCAAATGATATAGTAGTTGAAGAGGCAGAAGACAGCAATGCTCAATCGGAAATAGTTGTTGATGAAGAAGAATTAGAAAAGCAAAAACCACCAATAGAAACAATTAATCCACCAGAAGAAAAAAAGCCAGAACCTGTAGTAAAAAAAGAACCTAGACACAAGTTTCGCACATATAAAGATACAAAAATTGTAGTTAAAGAGATATCAAAAGAAAATCTTGTATTGAATTTTAGCGATGTAAAAGATTCTAAGGATTTAATGCCAACTTATAAACATAAAGAAAAGCCTGTTTATGATTATAATTTAGTACCAGAAGGCGAAGCTATTATCATAGTAGTGGAATATATCATGGACGAGCAGGGCAAAATAATACAGGCTTATCCTGTGTTACCTGCTGAAAAATCTGATTTAGGTTTAAGTGAAGAAGAATATCAAGATTTAAATACAGCATGTATACAAGCTTTAGAAAAATATGAAATTATTCCACCTAAGGATAAAAGAGGAAATATTCCTCAACAGGAAAAATTTATCTTAACTCATGATGGTGCAGTAGAAAAATTTGAGTTTTAAATAAAAAATAGCATGTTAAAGGTTATGTTGAATTTCGTAATCTTTAACATGCTTTTTTATTTAGTTATGAGTGATGATTAAATATTTATTAGTTTCAAAGTAAATAACAGCATTTTCATCATTTAATTCAGCTAAACATTCTTGTTTATATTTTTGAGGAACGACTAATATCGCATAAGGATTTTGTTGCCATGTGGACAGAAATTCTTCTTTGTTAAAGAACCAGCCCTGTCCGCTATCGTGTTTAGAGCCAAATTCTAATTCACCTAGATAATCGTAAATGGCAATGCGGGATTTTGTATAAAATGGTAAATCTTGAAGATAATCTTTATAGGAGATTATTAGCGTATCTTTTGTTTTTAAAGTATTTACTACTTGAGCAATTTCTTTTCCTGTGCGATGTTGGGCCACTTGTGTGATTACAGGTTGCAAAGAAAAGCTAAATAAAATAGCAGATATAGCATAAATTGCGATTATTTGTGAGAAATTTTTATATTTATACCAAGATATAAATATTATTAGATTAGAGATGAATAGCACTAAAATGATGAAACTGCCAGAAAAGATAAATTCCTCTAAACTGATGAAATCGCTTTTAATAGCTGTTACGATTAAAGCAACAATGATGAGCAGGGAAATAAAAGCGTTAATGAATAGAGCAATTTTTATTTTAGTTGTCTGATAAGAAATGTGATTTAAATGACGACTAATCAATATAGCCATAGGCATCAAACAAGGAACTATATAAGGTACGAGTTTAGAGTCTGACATGGAGTAAAAAACAAAAATTATACTAAACCATAGACATAAATAAATATATTTATGTCTATGAGGATTAGTTATAAATTTATACCATGTTCTTTTTGGTGATTTGGATAATAAAGAGGAGATAAAAAATCCAGTCCATGGGAAAATTCCTAAAATGATACAAGGTATGAAGAAATAAAAAGGTTGATAACGGTCATGAACTTTAGTTAAATAGCGTAAAAAATGTTCATGGATAAAAAAGAAATAGAAGAAGTCTGGATTATCTTTGCAAACTAAATAAAACCATGGCACACAAATTACGAGAAAAATTAATATACCGATAAGAGAAATACTTTTCAATAGTAGTTTTAAATTTTTAGTGAGCAAACAATAACAAAATATAATGGCAATAGTTAAAACAATAGCGATTAGACCTTTTGTCAGAGTACCAAAAGCCATAGAAGCGTAAAATATATATAGATATTTTGATTTTAATGTAGTGCTAAATTGATAATAACTCACCATAGATAGGGTGATGAAAAAAGATATTGCCATATCTAAGATATTTAAAGAGCCTATAATTAAATAAAGAAAAGAACTGCCAATTATAATGCTAGCTAGAAAACCTGTTTGGCGATTAAACATCTTAGTAGCTAAATATCCTGTTAAATAAATACCCCCTAAAGCACATAGAGCAGGAAATAAACGCACGGCAAATTCATTTTCGCCAAATATATACATAAAAAAAGCTGTAATCCAGTATTGAAGGATGGGCTTTTCAAAATACTCTACGCCATTTAAATGTGGAGTAATGAAATTTTTATTAGCAAGCATTTCGCGAGGAATTTCAGCATATCTACCTTCGTCAGGGTTTATCAAGGGGTATAGACCGAGATGCCAGAGGTATAAAATTATGAAGATTATAGCTATAGTAAAAATAGAAGTTTTGTCGAGATTTTTAAAGTCGAATAATTGAGATGAAGTTTGCTGCGATTTCATAAAAATAACTCCTTTATGATTAATTTAAGAAAATCATAAAGGAGCATTCTGAAAAAAAGCTGAAGTGAAAATAAAAAATACAATATTAATTTTTAGAGATTATTAAAGTAAAACAAGAACCTTTTTCTTTATTATTTTCAACGAGAATATTACTGTGATTTTTTTGAGCGAGTATTTGAGCTATTGATAAACCAAGACCATTACCATAATAAGTGCGAGTATTATTAGCACGATAAAATGGCTTAAATATATGCGGTAAGTCTTCAATGGATATGCCAGGACCACTATCTTTGATGGCAATTTTTATACATTGTTTATCTTCTGTTATAGTGATAAAAATAGAACTATTTTCATCACTGTATTTAATAGCATTATCCACTAAGATGGCTAATATTTGTTCAATATGAGACATATCAGCTGTTATAAAAATATTTGGAGGGTTAGAAATTTTGAGGGTGATTTGTTTATTTTTAGCTAATAAAGAAAATTTAGTGTAGATTTTATTAATGAGATTGTTGAGGTTAAATTTAGTGCTATGCACAGTTAATGTATTATTAGTATTTCTTGCAGATAATAATAAATTGTCAATGAGTTTTTTCATCTTTAAGCTTTCATCATTAATATCATCAATAGTATCTATGGAAAATTTAGAGAGATTATTTTCATCATCTGTTTTTAATACAGTTAATCCAGACATTATAATGCTTAAAGGTGTTCGCAATTCATGAGAGGCATTGGCAATAAACTGTTTTTGTTGCTCAAACGATTGAACGACAGGTTGCATAGCTTTATTTGCCATTTTATAAGCGACATAGCGTACAAAAAATAAGGATAAAGAAATAATTATTAATAAAATGAAGAATATGCGAATTTGTTCACGCACCCAATGAGTTATTTCTATGCCAACATAGACTTCACCTAAAAATACATTATTTTCTAAGAGTGGATAGCGCATATAAATTAAATATTTCAAATGGCGATTATCAACTAAATTAAAATCAAAATATACCTTATGAAAAGAAAGTGAATTATCATTAATAATTTTAGTGATAGATTTTTCAGACCATTCCATATTATTATGTTCAAATACTAATTGATGGTCTTTAGTATATTCATAGATGAAAATTTTATTGAAATAATTGTCTTCTTCAGGCGAGTTATCATCATCTTTAGGAAAATTTTTTAAATCCTTAGTATTGATTTTATAAAATAAGTCTTCACTTTCTTCAATAGCAAGCATTTTTATATGAGATAATTGGCTTTTATATGATATAGAAAAACCTACAATATATAAAGAAAATGATACAAATAATAATAGTAATACAGTAAGATAGCAATAATCTTTAACGATTTTTTCTTTGAATTTTGTAAACATATTATATATCCATTTCAAATTTATAACCGATACCACGAATGGTATGAATACAATCACTTAATGATAATTTAGTTAATTTTTGACGTAGAGATTTTATTGTTACATCTAAAGTATTGGAATTTATATTAGTATCATATCCCCAGATTTTATCAATAATTTGTTCACGAGGTAAAATTTGATGTGTATTTCTAATTAATAATTCCATGAGTTGATTTTCTCTAGGGCTTAAAGATACTTCTATTTGTTTATAAGTCAAAATAGCATTGCAACAATTTAATTTTAGATTGTTATATTCAATGATATCATTATAAAATGTTTTGTTGATGCGACGAGATAGAGCTCTTATTCTAGCTAGTAGCTCTGGAAATTCAAATGGTTTGGCTAAATAATCATCGGCTCCACTATCTAAACCATCAATTTTATCTTCAAGAGAATCCCTAGCTGTTAACATTAAAATAGCAGTTTGATTATTTTTTGCTCGCAGATATCTACATACTTCGATACCGGATTTTAAAGGCATCATCCAATCTAAAATGATGATATCATAATCTGATAAATTAGCATAATCAATAGCATCTTGTCCATTATATACACAATCTACAATGTAATTTTCTTTTTTTAGAAGAAAATCAATCATTTTAGATAATCTTTTATCATCTTCAGCAAATAATATTCGCATAGAAACACCTACTTTTCTAATTTAATATTATGAAGTATATGATATTTAATATTTTATAGTATTGGCATATAAAAATAAATATAGCGTGAAATTTTACTTTTATTTTATTTAAATATATTTTGTTACATATTTTTTACATATCCTTAATATAGTTTTTACAAACTATTGATTTAAATTTAAAAAAATCTTTTTATAATAGTAACCGTTTTGAAATATTTCTCTGAAAAATTAATCGGAGTTATTTTGAGCAAATTTGTTTTTACTTTTTTTAGGTAGAGTATATTAATCATTTTTGGAGGAATATTTAATGTTTAAGAAAAAGCTTATTACAAGTGCAATCACCGCAAGTTTAATGATGGGAATAGCAAGTACATCTTTTGCAGCAACTAATCCATTTAGTGATGTGCCAGCTGATAGTTGGGCATATGATGCAGTTACTACACTTGCTAATGATGGTGTGATTGATGGTTATCCAGATGGTACATATCAAGGTCAAAATACTATGACTCGTTATGAAATGGCACAGATTGTAGCACGAGCTATGGCAAGAACTGATCTTGAAAAAGCGGACAAAGCAATTGTTGATAAATTAGCTGCTGAATTTGCAGAAGAATTAGATAATCTTGGTGTTCGTGTGTCTGATTTAGAGAAGAAATCCGATAATATAAAATGGAAGGGCGAATTAAAATATAAGTATGTTCAAGCTAATCATGATGCCAAAAAAGATAAACGTTCAAATAAATTAGAATTTAAACTTGAACCAAAAGCTTATATTGGCAATTCCGATTGGACAGCTAATGCTAAAATTGAATATACAATGTATCCAGAAACAGATAGCAATGCAGATGGTGTAAAAGTAAGTAAGGCATATGTAGAAGGACCTTTATTTGGTGCAACAGTAACAGCTGGTAGAACTTCTTTAGATATTTGTCAGGGCATGATTTTTGATGATGAAATTTCTGGTATGACAGCAGATTTTGGTAGTGATGTATTTAATACAAATATAGCTATTGGTCGCTATAGTGAAAATGATCATGATGGTGAAATCCCTGATGGTAAAACAGCAAAAGATATCACTGCTGATTACTATGGTGTACAATTTGATTACACACCAAACGATAATTTAGCATTCAATGCAGGTTATATTTTATTGAGTGGATTAGATAAAGATGTTGAATTAGATTTAGACGTTGATGATAATAAAGCTAATTTATGGTATGCAGGTGGCAAATATAATTTTGATAAAAATGTAGCATTAGTTGGTCAATATTTACAAAATGCTGATGCTAATAGCTATGATAAAGCAGGTAGTGTAGAAGTACAGTATAAAGGCGCAAATGCAAAAGATGCAGGTTCTTGGGGAGCATATATAGGATATCGTCATCTCGGTGAAAATGTAACTATTGAAACAGGTTATGATGAGGCTGCAGAAGGTCAAAAAGGACTTGTAGCTGGTGTAGAATATGTATTTACTCAAAATGTAATAGGTTCACTTTTATATTTTGACGGTAAGGATTTAAAGACAGATACAGATGCTAATACTGTATATACTAGCTTAAAATTTAAATTTTAACCTTATAGAGCAAGAAACTTTCACTTGTAGTTATTAGCGAAAGTGGTGGAAGTATATCACTTAAAGAGAATATTATTTATTAGAGATTTGGAGCAATGAGAATGTTTTATTTAAAAAAAAGAAGAAAGCAAATGATTGCACTTTGTTTAAGTGCAGCTTTAAGTGTAGGCTCTTTAACAGCTTATGCGGCAACAGAATATTGGAATGATGCTTCTACAAAACCAATGGTAGAAACTAAAACACCTATTTCTGATAATACTAATTGGGAACAGTGGAAAGCTGGCTGGGATAATTTAAAAACAAATTATGAACAGGTAGCACTTACACCAGGCGCTGATTTTTCTAAATTAAATTTTGGTTGGTATTCTAAAGAAAAAACAGATAAAGCAATGGTACGTATTGCTGATAATAAAGAAATGAAAAATGCCAAAGAATTTAAAGGTACTTGTACAGAAGGTACTGTAATCAATGGTGTGCAGTATTATAGCAATAAAGTAACAGCTGATGGTTTTAAACCAAATAGCACATATTATTATCAAGTAAAATTAAATGGTGAATGGCAACAAGCTCAAGAATATAAAACAGGTGATCCAGATAATTTCAGCTTTATGTTTGTAGGTGACCCACAGATTGGTTCTTCATATAAACAAAAAAATGCAGAATCTAATGGTAAAAAATTAGGTAACGATTTAGCTGCTAGAAATGACTCTTATAACTGGAATGTAACTTTAAATAAAGCAATGGAACAACATCCAGAAATTGACTTTTTAGTATCCCCTGGTGACCAGGTAAGTGTAAAAGGTAATGAAGACGCAAAAGATTTAAAAGAACAAGAAGACCAATATTCTGGATATCTTTCCGCCTCTGTACTTCGCAATTTACCACAGGCAGTAGCTATTGGTAACCATGATTGTAGCTCTGCAAGCTATCAAAATCACTTCAATAATCCAAATCCATTCCTTGAAGAATCTACACCAACACCTGCTGGTAACGGATATTTTTATAGTTATGGTAATGCTTTATTCATTGTTATTAATGCTAATAACTATAATGCAGCAGACCATAAAGCTTTGATTGAAAAAGCTATCAAAGAAAATCCAAATGCAAAATGGCGTATTGTTGTAATGCACCAAGATATTTATGGTTCAGGTTTAGACCATTCAGATTCTGATGGCATTATCTTGCGTACACAATTGACACCAATTTTTGATGCAAATGATATTGATGTAGTATTACAAGGTCATGATCATAGCTATGCACGTACTTATCAGCTTACAAGTGATGGACAGGCACATGATGAATTCTTAGAATACAAACAAGATCAAGGTGGATTTAACCACGATAATTTTGATGAACGCTTTGAAAAAGATGGCGTATTTAGAGCATATTATAAATCTCAAAATCTTTGCTACAATATAGCCGATAAATCACAAGGTACAGTTGTAAATCCAGAAGGTGTATTTTATTTGACTTCTAACTCTGCAACTGGTTCTAAATTCTATAATTTAATTCCAGAACAACAAGATTATGTAGCAGCTCGTAGTCAAAATTGGAGACCATCTTATTCTGTAATCAACATTACAAAAGATAGTTTCACTGTTAATACTTATGATGTAGAAACAGGTGAAGCAATAGATAGCTCCTATACAATTATAAAAAAATAAATGATGATTTGATATAAAAGTGATAAGAATTTTTCTTATCACTTTTATTTTACAGTTATTTTTGTATATATTTATTTAAATTTTACGTTACGTTTACAGTATTTTTAAAAATAAAATATAGAATAAATATATCTACAAAAGATATAGAAATTATCTTACTTTTGATTAGAACTAAGGAGAGTGACTTTTGTGTTTTATTTGAAAAAAAATAAAAAAAGAATGTTAGCTTTATGCTTAAGTGCAGCACTTAGTGTAGGCTCTTTAACTGTTTATGCGGCAACAGAACAATGGAATGATGCTTCTTTAACACCAGCTTTTACTACTAAAACAGATGTATCAGAACATACAGATTGGGCAGATTGGAAAGCTAACTGGGATAAAATTAAAACAAATTATGAACAAGTTGCTTTAATTCCAGGCTCCGATTTTTCTAAATTAAATTTTGGTTGGTATTCTAAAGAAAAAGCAAATGAAGCTGTAGTGCGTATTGCTGATAATAAAGATATGAAAAACGCTAAAGAATTTAAAGGTACTTGTACAGAAGGTACTGTAATCAATGGTGTGCAGTATTATAGCAATAAAGTAACAGCTGATGGCTTTGAACCAAATACTACATATTATTATCAGGTAAAATTAAATGGTAAATGGCAACAAGCTCATGAATATAAAACAGGCGATCCACATAATTTCTCATTTATGTATGTAGGTGACCCACAGATTGGTGCTTCTAAAGGTCAAGTTCCAAATGAAAGTGCTGTAGAACAAAGTGAAGATGTTGCAGCTAGAAATGATGCTTATAACTGGAATAAAACATTAAATAGTGCTTTAGCACAACATCCAGAAATTAATTTCTTAGTATCTCCTGGTGACCAAATTAATGAACCAGCTGGTAATAATGCTGAAAAACATTTATTACAGGAATATGAATACTCCGGATATTTATCTGCAACAGCTTTCCGCAATTTACCACAAGCAGTAGCTATTGGTAACCATGATTGCTTGACTACTAGCTATCAAAATCACTTCAATGTGCCAAATCCATTTACAGCAGAAACTAATTCTACAGTTGCAGGTCATGGATATTATTATACTTATGGCAGTGCTTTATTCATTGTCATCAATGCTAATAACTATAATGCAGCTGACCATAAAGCTTTAGTAGAAAAAGCAGTAAAAGAAAATCCAAATGCAAAATGGCGTATTGTTGTAATGCATCAAGATATCTACGGTTCAGGTTTAGACCACTCTGACTCTGATGGTATTATTTTACGTAACCAATTAACACCTATCTTTGATGCAAATGATATCGACGTAGTATTACAAGGTCATGACCATACTTATGCTCGTACTTATCAGCTTACAAGTGATGGTAAACAATATGATGATTTTGCAGAATATAAAGTAGGTCAACATGGACAAGACCATAAAGTACTTGATAATAAATTAAAATCTGACAGTGCTTTCAAAGAATACTATACTTCTCAAAATCGTTGCTACACTATTGCTGATATGAAACAAGGCACTTTAGTAAATCCAGAAGGTGTATTCTACATGACTTCTAACTCTGCAACTGGTTCTAAATTCTATAATTTAATTGAACAGCAACAAGATTATGTAGCTGCTCGTAGCCAGACTTGGAGACCAACATATTCTGTAATCAATATTACTGATGATAAATTTACTATTAACACATATGATGCTCAAACAGGCACACCAATCGATGAAGCTTATAGCATTATTAAGAGATAATAAGTAAGATTTAATTTTTCTCTAACTGCGGTAAAGTATATGCTTTACCGCAGTTTTTACATTAAAGAAATTAATATAATGATAATAAGAGAGGAATTTTTTATGAATTTGTTAAAAAATATTTGGGTTCGTGGGATTATAATTATTTGTATATTAATAGGTGGTTTTTTCTTTTTACAATCGTATAATCAGGTAGAAAAACCAACTTTAGTAAATACACAAGGGCGCGCTTTTGAAAAAGCAACAGTAGTGGAAGTTTTAAAAGATAATATACAAGAAGATGGTTCTCGTGTGGGCGACCAAGTTGTATTATTACAGATGGAAACTGGACCACAAAAAGGGCAGATTTTGGAGGCAAATAGTCCTAATGGATTATTATTTGGAACAGCATGTAAGCCGGGTTTAGAAGTAATCACTATTTCTAGTGTAGTGGGGCAATTACATGTTACTACTGTATATAATGTAGACCGTTCTATGCCAATATATATTTTTATAGCTATTTTCTTGATTTCACTTTGTATTATCGGTGGGAAAAAAGGCGTAAAATCGGCAATTGCACTTATTTTTAGTTTTATTTGTTTTGTATTTGTATTTTTCCCTATGATAATGAAGGGAACTTCTCCATCTTTAGCTGCTATTTTTACAGCGACAATTGTTACAGCTATGACTATTTGCTTGATTAATGGTTTTACGATAAAAGCTTTATCTGCTATTTTGGCAACTTTTTTGGGCTTATTAATTGCAGGTTTGACAGCAGATATTTTTGGCTATTTCACATCACTTTCAGGTTATAATGTATCCAATATTGAAGCATTATTATTTATTGGACAAAATACTTTAATTGATGTAGGTCAATTACTTTTTGCTGGTGTTTTATTTGCAAGTTTAGGTGCTGTAATGGATATAGCAATGGACGTATCTTCAGCAGTACAAGAATTGCATGTTAAAAATCCAGAATTAACACCTAAAGAATTATTTAAAAGCGGTATGAATGTTGGACGAGATATTATGGGTACAATGTCAACAACACTTATTTTAGCTTTCTTTGGTGGTTCTCTTGGTGTATGGGTATTAGATTATGTTTATGATTTACCATATTTGCAATTGATAAATTCAAATTCTATTGGTATAGAAATCATGCAAGGGATATCTGGTAGCTTTGGCGTTATTTTAACAGTGCCAATAGTAGCATTATTTTCTGCATGGCTTCCTCATTATTTAGAAAACAAAAAATAAGAATTATATTGTTTTGAGAATAAAAAAGAGATTATGGTTTGGATAATAAACCATAATCTCTTTTAGTTTATTTTAGAGTTTTTGATTTAATTTGAATAGATAAATTTGACTTTGCTGTTCTTCGGGTGCATTTTGTTGTAAGCCTATATGGATATCTATTTGCTGATTATTTTTATTTAAAAAGATTTTTTTATCAGCATCATAAGTGTAATCTTCTACAGAAGCGTTGTTATTGTTAGCATCGTCTACTTTAACAGCAATTCCAAAATCGTTATCATTTACTACAGCGATAGTTTGTCTATCTGGAAGTATAGCTAATCCTTCAGCTTTTTCAATATTCCAGCCATATTGACGTAAATCTAGTAATAATTCTTTTTTGGCAGGAACAAAATTTTGAGGAACTTTGCCATATTCTAAATCGCCATTAGTATCGACAGTTGTAGCATTTTTTAAATCTACTTTATAAATGAGATTTTGCATTTTGCCATTTTGCTTACCTTGTTCAATAAGTAAATATTCATCATTACCAATAGATGTAATATCACCTAGTTTGGCATTAGAGAAATTTTTATAATTTTTATCTACAGGATAAGCGTACATTTTTACTTCTTTTGTCTGAGGGTTTAATTTTACTATTCTAGTATATGGTGCAGTTTTGGACGTTTTACCATCTACATCTAAAGGACTTTGAACAATTCCTACAATATTGCCATCATCATCAATAGTGAGACCTTCAAAACCACGATTAGGAACACGTTGTGCTAAGATAGATGGTAACCCCATTCCAGGACCATATTTTTCTAGTATTTTTCCATTAGAATCTGTTTTTATTAAAAATGGACCATATTCATCGCAAAGCCAGAAATTACCGTCTTTATCACGAGTAATACCTTCTGTATCAAGTCCGTTGACATCAGTGCCTAGATCATTCATTTTAAAATCTAAGGCAACTTCACCAGTAGAACCAATGGCACCGAATGGAATTACTTTGCCGGATATTTTATGATTATTTTTATCTTTTAATGGAATACTATCAATGATTTGGGCTTTGTTCTGATCGATTTTTAAGATACCTATACTAGGTGTGAATTTTGGTGTAGGAAAGAATTTTCCAGGATATGTTTTACCATCTTTTATATATGTTGGGATATCGCCATTAGGACCGCGGTCTGTTACACAATAAAATTCAATACTACCATCATTATTTAGAGATTTGAACATAAGTCCAGAGCCATATCCAGGATTTATACCATTGGCAAATTCTTTTTCTTCTTCATCATAAGGCAGTTGATAATTATCAGCAGTAACAATATAGTGAGAAACTGTAGCAGTATTACTTTGAGCATAAAGATTTGTAGGTGATGTGGAAAATACAGTTCCTAATGCACAACTTAATAATAATAATTTCTTTAAAGATTTACGCATAATTTTTACCTCATAAAAATATAGTTTGATTTTAATTATAAATTTATTTTGTAAAGAGCAATTTAGAAGGAAATAAATTCTAGGTAAAAAATATTTTATGAAGATTAGAAGGTAAACAATAGGGAGATTATGATAAGAAAATCTACTTTTGTTTTATTTTTTTATAAATGTGATAAAATGTATCTAAATAGTAAAGATGATAAAGTTAATAGTATAGAAAATATCTTTATTATTTAATTATAAAAATATATATTAGGAGGATTTTTAATGAATAGTCATGAGTTTCATGAACTTACACATTATGTAATGGATTCACCTGCGAGTCCACCTGCTAGTTTATTTGCTGGCGGTTTTGATGATTGGAGAAGTAGAGCACGTTTAGCTCATTTTTTGGCAATGCCAGAATTAAAAAAACATGATGAAGCAATAGAGTTGTTTCGTTCTGTTGTTGAAGTAGAAATAGATGAAGAAAATCCTGAACAGGTAGAAGAAAAAGTTTATGCTTTGCAAAGATTATCTTCTTGCCTTCGTGAAGATAAAAAATATGATGATGCTCTTCACTATATAAATTTAGCTGTGCAATTAGTAGAGTCTACAGATTATTTATATAAATATATTCTACGTGGAGAAGTTTGGGCTGACCGCTGGAATTTATTATATAATAAGCAAGATATTGAAACAGCTGAAAACGAAATCGATGAAAAAATTCGCGTATTTGAGAATTTAGACGTGAAACATAATAGTTATTTATATTATGGTTATCGTTTTAAAGCTCAATTAATGGCTACCGGTCTGATGAAAGAGGAAGCTTTAAATTATATGAGAAAGGCTTTATCTTTTATGGATATTCCTGAAAAATATAAGCCTGCTATAGAAAAAGCTTTTAGTGCTACTCATAATAATGTCGCATGGATTTTAAATACGATTGACCATGCTTGCCCTTCACCAGAAAAAATTCATTGGGATATTTAAGTTTGCAAAAAATACATATATGACATTAAGTATTAGTTATATATGTATTTTTGTACATATATATATTTGGACAAAGATAGTATAGATAATAAGAGGAGAATTTTTATGGCGAAGGAAAAACATGTAGAAGGAGAAGCAGACCATTATATTAAGACATTAATAGGTGCTGTATTAGGATATGCAGCTGATGGTCTGGATATGTTTTTATTATCATTTATTTTAGTTTTTATTATTAAAGATTTTGGACTTACTACAGCAGAAGCTGGGAATTTAACTTTAGCAACAACGATTGGTATGTGGATTGGTTCATATATTTTTGGATTGCTAGCAGATAAATATGGACGTACAAAGATATTATCTTTTTCGATAATTTTATTTGCGGTAGCCACATTCTTGATGTATTTTGTTGATAATTATACAGTATTGCTTGTTTTACGCTTTATCATTGGTCTTGGTATCGGTGGTGAATTTGGTATTGGTATGGCGATTGTTACTGAAACATGGGCACCTGATATGCGAGCAAGAGCTACTTCATGGGTAGCACTTGGTTGGCAAGGTGGTGTATTATTAGCAGCAGTTATACCAGCTATAATTGTGCCAATGTTTGGCTGGCGTGCAGTATTTCTTGTAGGCTTAGTCCCTGCACTCATCGCAATTTATGTACGTATGCATCTTAAAGAACCGATTTTATGGCAACGTAAAAAACAGCGTCAGCAAGAATTGATTGTTAAAAAAGAAAATGGAACTATCACTGAAAAAGAACAAAAAGAATATTATTATTTAGCAGGTATGCCACTTAAAAAATTATTCACTACAAAGAGAATAACAGCGACAACAATAGGGCTTACAGTGATGTGTTTAGTGCAAAACCTTGGCTATTATGCGATATTTAGCTGGATGTCAACAATTTTATCTCAAAAATATGGCTATAGTTTAGCGCAGACAAGTGGTTGGATGGTAATATCTATTGCTGGTATGGTTTTAGGTATAATTTTATTTGGTATTTTGGCAGATAAAATTGGACGTAAAAAGACTTTTGCACTTTGGTATATTGGTGGAACAATTTACTGTGTAATTTATTTCTTTTTCTTTACAAGCCAAGCAAGTTTATTATGGGGAAGTTTCTTATTAGGTTTCACTGTAAATGGTATGATGGGTGGTTATGGTGCAGTTATTGCTGAAAATTATCCATCTGAAGCACGTTCTACTGCAGAAAATATAATTTTTGGTACAGGTCGTGGTCTATCTGGCTTTGGCCCTGCTATAATTGGTTATTTGGCAACAGGTGGAAGCTTGATAGGAGCAATGAGTCTTGTATTTGTTATTTATCCAATAGCACTTATTTTTATGTGGTTCACTGTTCCAGAAACAAAAGGTATAGAAATCGATTAATAAAAAAAGGTTATGCTTTTGCATAACCTTTTTTGTTTATAATTCATCAATAGAGGATAGAAGCTCTGTATAATTGTAGAGATAAAAATCAGCTTGTGCTTTTATTGCCTCTGTATCAGCATCAGAATATTTGTCATAAATGGCAATGGTTTCAATACCAGCTTTTTTAGCAGCTTCAATACCGATTAATGAATCTTCAAAGATGATACATTCTTCTGGTTTGGCATTAAATTTTTGCATAGCTTTTTGATAAACTTCAGGGTCTGGTTTGATTTTGCTGACATCTTCACGTGTATAGATTAAATCAAAATATTCATCAAGTGGAGCTTTGGCGTTGATATTTTTATTTAAAGTGCGATATATATCCATATTTGTGCGTTTTGTAGTTGTTGTTATAGCAAGCGTAAAATTCTTTGCTTTTAATTTTTTGATGATTAAGTCAGCTTGTGGTTTATAATCAATTATATTTTGGAGAAAATCTTGAGCTATTTCATAACGCAATTTGATGATTTCTTCAGCTGAAATTTGAGCTGAATATTTATCCTTGAGATATTGGCAATAACATAAATAAGGATTTGGTTGTGCATTGAATTTTTTTAATTGTGTATCACGGTCGTTTTGCACAGTTGTTTCATCGATTGTTTTATTGGCTAATTTTTCAATGAGTTTTTGGTCGATTTGGTTCCAGATGCCAACAGAGTCAATTAAAGTGCCGTCCATATCAAAAAAAGCAAATTTTTTATTTTTTAGCATGACAAAATTCCTTTCTGACAATAAAATGGTTTAGGTATATTGTAACAATTATCTAAAAAAGTTGAAATATATATTTATCCTTAAAATAAAAGCATTAATCTTTTTCTTTACAGTAATATTTATTTATGATATATTAATTTTTGTATGCAAAAGACATTCCCATTCTAGGGTAAGCGAAACTCCAACGCTGTCGTGGATTCGGGAGAAATAAAATTTAGGAGGATATTTTAATGTTAACTCAAGAACAAAAATTACAAATCATTCAAGATAACGCTACTCATGAAGGTGACACTGGATCCCCAGAAGTACAGGTTGCTTTATTAACTGCACGTATCGCATATCTTACTGAACATCTTAAAAACAATAAAAAAGACCATCATTCCCGTCGTGGCTTATTAAAAATGGTTGGTCATCGTAGAAGACTTTTAAGCTATTTATATGATATCGATGTAGAACGTTATCGTGCTCTTATTGCAAAATTAAATTTACGTAAATAATTAATTGAAAAAGCGGGAGCCTTTCCCGCTTTTTCTTTTAGTTTGCTTGATTTTAAGTTAAAATAGGTATAGACACAAAGATTAAAATATTGATAAATACATAAATAGGAGGTAAGTTATGTATACTTTTGAAACAACACTTGGCGGTCGCAGTTTTGTTGTAGAAACAGGCAAAATGGCGAAACAAGCAAATGGCGCTGTATTAGTTAGATATGGTGAAACTGTCGTTTTAGTAACAGCAACAGCTTCTGCTGAGCCACGTGAGGGAGTAGATTTTTTCCCTTTAACAGTTGATTATGAAGAAAAAATGTACGCTGTTGGTAAAATACCTGGCGGTTTTATAAAAAGAGAAGGTCGTCCTGCTGAATCTGCTATCTTAAATAGCCGTTTAATCGACAGACCTATTCGCCCATTATTCCCAGAAGGTTATAGAAATGATGTTCAGATTGTAGCTACAGTTTTATCTGTAGAACAAGATAATGCTCCAGAAATCGCTGGTATGATTGGTGCATCTTGTGCGCTTTCTATTTCTGACATTCCATTTTTAGGACCAATCGCTGGTGTTCGTGTTGGTCGCATTGATGGCGAATTTGTTATTAATCCAACAGTTGAACAGCGTGAAAAATCTGATTTAAACTTGACTGTAGCAGGTTCTTATGATGCTGTAATGATGGTTGAAGCTGGTGCAAATGAATTATCCGAAGAAGTTGTTCTTGATGCTATTTTATTTGGTCATGAAGAAATCAAACGTTTAGTAAAATTCCAGCAAGAAATGATGGAAAAATGCGGTAAAGAAAAACATCAGCCAAAATTATTTACTGTTCCAGAAGAACTTGTAAATGCTATTCATGAATACACTTATGATAAATTTGATGCTGCTGTTCGTGATGCTGATAAACTTCGCCGTGATGAACATGTAGCAGAAGTAAAAGCACAAGCAAAAGAACATTTCTTAGAACTTTACCCAGAAATGGATATGGAAATAGATTATGTGCTCTACAAAACTTTAAAAGGCATTGTACGTCACATGATCACTCATGAAAAAATTCGTCCAGATGGTCGTGGCTTAGAAGAAGTTCGTCCTATTAGCTGTGAAGTAGGTATTTTACCTCGTACACATGGTAGTGCACTTTTCACTCGTGGACAGACTCAAATTTTAAATGTTACTACACTTGGCGCTTTAGGTGATGAACAAGTAATTGATGGTATCGGTGATGATACATCTAAACGTTATATTCATCATTATAATTTCCCAGGTTATTCCGTTGGTGAAGCTCGTCCAATGCGTAGCCCAGGTCGTCGTGAAATCGGTCATGGTGCGCTTGCAGAACGTGCATTAGTGCCAGTTATTCCTTCTGTAGAAGAATTCCCTTATACACTTCGCCTTGTATCTGAAGTTTTAGAATCCAATGGTTCTAGCTCCATGGGTAGTGTATGCGGTAGTACACTTTCCTTAATGCATGCTGGTGTACCTATTAAAAAACCAGTATCTGGTTGTGCAATGGGTTTAGTAAAAGATGGCGATGCTTACACAATTTTAACAGATATCCAAGGTATGGAAGATGCTCTTGGTGATATGGACTTCAAAGTAGCAGGTACTCCAGATGGTATCACAGCTATTCAAATGGATATCAAAGTAGATGGTCTTAGCAGAGAAATTTTAGCAGATGCTCTTGCTCAAGCAAAACGTGGCCGTGAATTTATCTTAAGCAAAATGCTTGAATGTATCAGTGAACCAAATAAAGAATTATCTCCATACGCTCCACGTGTAAATAGCATGAAAATCCCTACTGATAAAATTCGCGATGTAATTGGACCAGGCGGAAAAACAATTAAAAAAATAATTGATGAAACTGGTGTGCAAATCGATATTCATGATGATGGTAATGTATTTATCACAGCAGTAGGTGCTGAATCTGCACAGAAAGCTCAAGATATGATCAATGCTTTAACTGCTGAAGTTGAAGTTGGTGCAGTTTATAAAGGTAAAGTTACACGCATTATGAATTTCGGTGCATTTGTAGAAATTTTACCAGGTAAAGAAGGCTTGTGCCATATTTCTCAATTAGCAAAAGAACGCGTAGGAAAAGTAGAAGATGTTGTAAATATTGGCGATGAATTAGAAGTAAAAGTTACAGAAATTGACCGTCAAGGTAGAGTAAATCTTTCTCATAAAGTGCTTCTTTAATAAGGCTGGTGAAAATAAGTGCATATTGTTTTGATTGAACCTGAAATTCCAGCAAATACTGGTAATATTGCACGTCTTTGTGCAAATACAGGTATTGAACTTCATTTAGTAAAACCACTTGGTTTTTCTACTGATGATAAATATTTAAAAAGAGCAGGTCTTGATTATTGGCATTTAGTAAAAGTGCATTATCATGAAAACTTTGATGAAGTTTTAGAAAAATATAAAGGTCATAAATTTCATTATGCTACAACAAAAGCCAATCATGTACACAGTGATGTAACTTATGGCATGGATGATATGCTTGTTTTTGGTAAAGAAACAGCAGGTATTCCTGAAAGTATTTTAAAAGAACATTGGGACGATTGCATTCGTATACCGATGATAAGTGAATCACGTTCTTTAAATTTATCTAATTCTGTGGCTGTAATTGCCTATGAGGCTATGCGACAACTTGATTATGCAAATTTAAAACAAGTTGGTTTTGATCATTTAGATTGATAGGAGCATAAATAATGCAAAACTTAAATGAATGTATAGCTAAATTAAAACAAATTTTGCCAGAAGATAGTGTGTTAATAGATGAGCCAATGTCTAAACATACTACATTTCAAATTGGCGGTCCAGCTGATTGCTTTGTAATGCCTTCAACAGTTGAAGAAGCTATCGCTGTTATAAAAATAGTAAAAGAATATGATGTACCACTTACAATGCTTGGCAATGGCTCTAATTTGTTAGTCATGGATAAAGGTATTCGTGGTATTGTTGTAAATTTAAATGAACGTTTTGCTAAAATTACAAGAGATGGTAATTTCATTAAAGCTCAATGTGGTGCTTTAATGGTTGATGTTTCTAAATTTGCAGGTGAAGCTTCACTTACAGGTCTTGAATTTGCAGTGGGTATCCCAGGTAGTATCGGTGGTTGTATCTTCATGAATGCTGGTGCTTATGATGGTGAAATAAAAAATGTAGTTCATCGCGTTAGTGCTATTGATAAAGAAGGAAACCTCGTATACTATACAAATGAAGAAGCTCAATTTTCTTATCGTCATAGTATTTTCCAAGATAATGATAATTTGATTTTAGAAGTTGAATTAGAATTACAAGAAGGAAATCAAGATGAGATTTTAGCTAAAATGGCAGATTTGACTAATCGTAGAGAAACAAAACAACCACTTGAATATCCAAGTGCAGGTAGTACTTTTAAACGCCCACCTGGATATTTTGCAGGGACTTTAATTGACCAAACAGGTTTAAAAGGTCTCACTGTTGGTGGTGCGCAAGTTTCTAAAAAACATGCTGGTTTTGTAGTTAATATCGGCGGAGCAACAGCTCAAGATGTACTTGATTTAATCAAAGAAGTACAAGATAGAGTTTATAAAGCTCATGGCGTGAAACTTTATCCAGAAGTAAAGATGATTGGTGAACAATAAAATATAACATAAAAGCTATAGCAAAGAATTTATTTTGCTATAGCTTTTTATTTAAATTGAAAATAAATTATTAACTATTAAGGATATAAAAATGATATATTTTATGCAGGGCTTATTATTTGGATTGGCTTATGTTATGCCTATTGGCATACAAAATATATATGTTATTAATTCTGCTATGCAAAGAAATGTAAAAATAATTTGTTTGACTACGATATTTGTAATTATATTTGATATTTCGTTAGCTATTAGTTGTTATTTAGGTATTGGAATTTTATTAGATAAATATCAATTTTTACGTGATTTCGTGATGTTTATTGGAGCTATGGTTATTTTCTATATTGCTTTTGATTTATGGAGAACGAATAGCAAATTAGAAATAAAATCAACTCATGATTATAGATTGTCAAAAATAATTATTTCGGCTTTTTCTGTAGCATGGTTAAATCCTCAAGCTATTATTGATGGTTCATTGATTTTAGGTAGCTTTAGAACATCTTTAGTGGGAGATAGTTTTATATATTTTATCATAGGAGTTTGTATCGCTTCTTGTTTATGGTTTTCTGTATTAGCTTTTATAGCACATAAATTTATAAATAAATTATATAGATTTGTTAAATATATTAATCTTATTTGTGCTATTATTTTGTTTTTATATGGATTAAATTTATTGTATATGTTTTGTTTAGATTTATTATGAATTATACATATAATTAAATTTTGGAATTATCTTGATTAAGACCCTAAGAGTTTTAATACTTTTAGGGTTTTGTTGTATAATAAAATAAATATATACTTATTTGGAGGTGTTAATATGATTGGTGATTGTGCGAATTGTAAAAGTCATATTTGTGCAGGCAGAGGTATTAGTTGTAAAAAAATAAATCAAGATGAAGTAATTGATTTATATACAGATGAAGAGAAAAAAATAATGAAAGCGGCAGCTTTTGTGGAAGCCACATATTATAGTGAGCTTACACGTTTAGAGGAAACTGTAGAATTTGCCAAACAAATGGGCTATAAAAAATTAGGTTTAGCTTTTTGTATCGGTTTAAATAAAGAAGCTTATTTAATTAATAAATTTTTAGCACGTGAATTTGAAGTAGTATCTATTTGCTGTAAAAATTGTGCGATAGCAAAAGATAAATTAGGTTTGAAAAAAATAAATCCTCAAAGTGCAACAGAAAGTATGTGTAATCCTAAATATCAAGCTGAATTTTTAAATCAAGCAGGTTGTGATTTATTTATTTCTTGTGGTCTATGTGTAGGTCATGATGCTATATTTAATAAAAATTGTAATGGCCCTGTAACTACATTAGTTGCAAAAGATAGAGTGCTTGCCCATAATCCATTAGGTGCAATTTATTCACGTTATTGGCGAAAAAAACTAAAATTAATGGAAGAAAATGAAATATAAATAAAAAGGAACAATATTTTGATATACATCAAAATATTGTTCCTTTTTTATTAATAGTTCTTGGATACTGTAAAAAGATGCTAAAATGTGGAGATTATAAAAACGAATAATAAATAAGAGTAATTCTATAATCTACCTTAATAATATTTGGTAATATTTATTTTTCCGCATTATAAAATTTTAGTGGTAACCGTGAGGTTATTGAAAATAATTATCGTTGAATACGGTTTTAGTCTGAATGTTTGAGCGAAGCGAGTTTCTAAGCGTTGTATGAAGCGATAATTATTTTCAAAACTAAAATTTTATCTGCGGTGATTTCTTTGGTTCGTTTCTTTGTCATCAAAGAAATGAACAGTTTAATTATTATTCTCTAAATCTATCAACGATAGTTGCACAAGCAGCATCGCCTGTGATATTTACAGCAGTACGAAGCATATCGAAAATACGGTCAACACCGAATAAAATTGGAAGTGCTTCGATTGGAATATTAGCAGACATGAGAACGGCTACTACTAAAAGTGTAGGGCCAGGAACACCTGCTTGACCTACAGCACCAACTGTAGAAGTAAAGATAATGGCTATATATTGTGTAATAGTGAGTTCGATACCAAACATTTGAGCAAAGAAGATAGCAGCCATAGCATAATAAGCAGCATTACCATTCATATTGATAGTGGCACCGAGAGGAAGTGCAAAAGAAGTAGTTTCTTTAGAAACATGTAATTCTTCAATAGTTGTTTTCATATTAAGTGGTAATGTAGCCATGGAAGATGCAGTAGTGAAAGCGAATAATTGAACTTTGTACATAGATTTAAAGAATTGTTTAAATGTAGTACATTTAGAAAACATAGCAACACTACCGCCAATAACACCATAATTAACGATGAGGAGAACGATAATATATAATACTACAAGATAAGCTAGTTTTACTAAAATTTCTGAACCGAATTTACCGATAGAACCTGCCATTAAGCCGAATACACCAAGAGGTGCAATACACATAATAGCAGTCATAATATTTACAGTAACCTCAGTCATGTAATTGAAGAATTTAAGTAAGAATTCTTTCTTTTCACCGCTTAAGTTAGCGATAGCAAAACCAATAAATAAGCTAAATACAATGATTTGTAAAATATTACCAGAAACGAGAGCTTCAAAAGGATTTGCAGGAACAAAACCGATTAAAGTTTCCCAAAATCCAGGGATACCGCCTTTATCAGCATATTCACTAGAAGCTTGAACTCCTAAACTAGCTAAACTAATTCCTTCACCTGGTTTAAATACTACACTGAAAATAAGACCTATAACAGTAGCAATGATAGTAGTAATTGTATAATAAATAAATGTTAAAAGACCGATTTTCCCAGCAGAACTAGAATTTCCTAGTGAAGCCGCACCACCAATTAGTGAGAATAAAACCATAGGTACTACGACCATTTTGATTAATTGCATAAATAAATCGCCGATTGGCGCAAAGATTTGTGCTGTTTCACCTAAAGCCAAACCAACAGCAATGCCTAAAATCATGGCAATGAGAATAAGCGTACCGAGCTTATTAATGATCATTTTTGCTGTCATTATAAAAGACCTCCTAAAGATATATTTGTATATTATATAAAAATAACATAACGAAATTATACTCTTTTTGGAGTGAATTTACAACTATACTGTAGCTTTTAGAAAAAATACGCACAAAATATCTTTTAAAATGTTTATTTGTTTTTTGTATACGTACAAATTTTATTTTAAAATAATACCGGAAAGCACTAAATTTAATTTATAGCGAATGTTTTCTTGATATTTAAGTGGTAGGCTACTAAAAGAAGCAGATTGAAATAGAGAATGAAACATTTCTGTGATAATTTCAGCTGGAATATCACTGCGAAATTCGCCATTATCTTGACCAGTTTTAATGATTTCATCAAAAATATCTTTGAATGGAAGTGGTTTTTTTATCGAAACATGTGGCTGTATAGTTAATGCACTTCTATCTACAGCGCGCATAAATAATGGCAAAATAAAACGATTTTGGTCTAGTAGATTAGCAGTATATAAAACAAGTCCTTCTAATACTTGAGCTTGAGTTTTTTCTTTATTTATAGATTCAAGATAATGTTGACGAATATCCATAGCTAATTGAATGAGCAGACTACGGAGTAAATCATCTTTAGATTGAAAATAATTATAAAATGTGCCAATACCTAAATTAGCTTTTTGCATGATATCAGCAATAGAAGTATCTTTCAAACCTTTTTGAGCGAATAATACGATAGCGGATTGAATGATGGTTTTTTTTGATTTTATTTTTTTTGCTTCACGTTTACTAAGTGTATGTTCCAAAATAATCACCTGTTTATTTATATTTTATAAAAATGAATGCGGTTCGTTTTCTTTAAAATATATTATAATGGCATTTATCTTTTTTCTCAAACCGTAATAGTTTTTCAATAGTATGCTATAAATTAATGTTATTTTTTGATATAATTGCAATTAGATTTAAGGAAAAAATATAAAGGATTTCAATTTTATGAAAAAAGATGAAATACTATCAGCTATTGGTATTTTTTTCGGCATTGGTATTGTAGCTTTAGTATCTAAATCTATTGATAATAATTTATTATTAGCACCATTTGGAGCGACAAGTATAATCGCTTTTTTACTATATGACAGTGAATATGCTCAGCCGAGAAATATTATCTTAGGCTATATTATTACAAGTATTGTAGGTATTTTAATGGCTTATATTTTAGGGCATAATTGGATTGTTTATGCTTTAGGTGTAGCTATAGCCATGTTAGTGAAATCGTGGTTTAAAGCAATTCACCCACCATCTGCTGCTATGCCGATTATATTATTAAAAGCGAATGAACAAGGTATTATCAATTATTTTTTATTTGATGTAATACCAGGAATTTGTTTATTAGTTTTTATTGCTATAGTCTATAATAGATTTATTTTACATAGAGATTATCCTTTATGGCATAGATAATAATTTTAAGGAGAATTTTTGTGAAGTGGGCTAATCATAAATTAGTAACGACTGTAGTTGTATTTGCAGGAACAGGAAATTTTTTATATGCAGCATATAGTTTTTTTGGTAGTGTATTGCCAGATAGATTGGAAGGTAAACCACCAAAAGAAAGTAAAGCTTATTGGAAGTGGCGTTCAAAGCATCGCCAAAATACACATTGGACAGTGCCTTATTTAGCGATAATCGCTATTTTATTTTATTTACATGAAGTTGGTATATTAAAAGACTTATTTTGGGAAATAGCACAAGTTCCGATATTTGTCTGTGTAGGTGCTTTACTTCATATTATTGAAGATGGAATTTGTGGCAAGGTGCCACTTATCTGGCGAAAGCGAAAAATAGGTATAAAATTATTTCGCGTGGGCAGTTCATGGGAATATTTTATAAGTTATACGATTTGTGTAGCTGCTTTATATTATAAATTTATGTTGTAATAAGTTTCAGGTAAAAGAAAGTGGTGAAATATATGCAAAAACTAAAAATTGGTTTTATTGGTATAGGTGTAATGGGAAAATCCATGGCAGATAATCTCTTAAAAGCTGGATATGAAGTCATGGTTTATACACGTACAAAGCAAAAAGCTGAAAATTTATTAGCCAAAGGTGCAAAATGGTTTGATAGTGCTAAAGCTTTAGCCCAAAATGTAGATGTAATCATCTCTATGGTGGGTTATCCTCAAGATGTAGCAGAAATCTATTTAGGTGAAAATGGTGTAATTAAAAATTTGAAACCACAAAGCATAATTATAGATATGACTACTTCTAGTCCAAGACTGGCTCGAGAGATTTATCAAGAAGCTCAAAAATATGAAATAAAATCTTTAGATGCACCTGTATCTGGTGGAGATGTAGGAGCAAAAAATGGTACACTTGCCATTATGGTCGGTGGCGATAAAGAAGTTTATGAAGAAGTTTTGCCGATTTTTGAAGCTATGGGAAAAACTATTTGCTATTTTGGCAAAGCAGGTTCTGGTCAATATGCAAAAATGAGCAATCAAATAGCCATTGCTTCTAATATGATGGGTGTTTGTGAAGCTGTTGCTTATGCGAAAAAATGTGGATTAAATCCTCAAGATTTATTAGATGTAATTTCTACAGGTGCAGCAGGTTCATGGTCGCTTAGCAATTTAGCACCAAGAATGTTAAAAGGTGATTTTGCACCAGGATTTTTCATTAAACATTTTATTAAAGATATGAAAATAGCTATAGAGTCAGCTGATGAAATGAATTTAGATTTACCAGGATTGAAATTGGCAAAATCTCTATATGAAAAATTAGCCAAAGAAGGTTATGAAAATAATGGCACTCAAGCCTTATTGAAATATTATGATGCTGAATAAAGCAAGACAAATACTACAAAAATTTTATGGATATGAAGACTTTCGACCAGGGCAGAAAAAAGTAGTTGAAAGTTTATTAAATAAAAATGATACAGTGGCGATTATGCCTACAGGTGCGGGAAAATCTATTTGTTTTCAAATCCCTGCATTATTATTTGAAGGGGTAACACTTGTTATATCGCCACTTATTTCTTTGATGAAAGACCAAGTTGATAGTTTGCGTCAGCTAGGGATAGCGGCAGTATATATTAATAGTTCTGTCAGTAAGGCTCAATTATATAAGGATTTACAGGACATATCTGCTGGTTTTTATAAAATTATTTATATAGCACCAGAGCGATTGACATCTGAATATTTACCAGATAGTTTTAAAAATTTAAATATTAGTATGGTAGCAGTTGATGAAGCGCATTGTTTATCACAATGGGGACATGATTTTCGTCCTAGTTATCGCAATATCTTAAATTTTACTAATTCATTGCGCATTAAGCCGATTATCAGTGCTTTTACAGCAACAGCTACACCAGAGGTAAAAACAGATATTATAAATTTATTGGGACTTAAACAACCTAATGTATTTGTAACTGGTTTTGATAGACCAAATTTATATTTTTCCGTATTAAGAGGAGAAGTGAAAGATAAATTTGTCATAGATTATGTAAAAAAACATCAAGATGAAGCTGGAATTATCTATGTGGGCACTAGAAAAGATGTAGATGCTTTGCAAGTTTTATTGGAAATAAAGGGCATTAAAGCAGGTAGATACCATGCCGGTATGACAGATGAGGAAAGAAATCAAATGCAAGAAGATTTTCTCTATGATAATCTTTCTGTCATGGTGGCGACGAATGCTTTTGGTATGGGTATAGATAAGCCAAATGTACGCTATGTTATTCATTATAATATGCCGAAAAATATGGAAGCGTATTATCAAGAAGCAGGTAGAGCAGGTCGCGACGGACTTTCAGGAAATTGTATTTTACTGTATAGTCCGCAAGATACACAGCTTCAAAAGTTTTTGATAAGTAAATCTACAGAAAGTGAAATTCGTCAACAATTAGAATATAAAAGATTGCAGTCAATGGTGGATTATTGTCATATACCGCAATGTCTAAGAGCATTTATCTTGCATTATTTTGGTGAATTTGATGTAGAAGAACATTGTGATAATTGTAGTAATTGCAAATTAGAAGGCGAATTAATAGATATTACAATTGATGCACAAAAGGTTTTATCGTGTGTCTATCGTATGCATGAACGCTTCGGCGTGAAAATGATAGCTGAAGTCTTAAAAGGTTCAAAAAGTGCGAAAGTAAAACAATTTAATTTTGAGCGTTTATCTACGTATGGCTTGATGAAAGAGCGAAAGCTAAAAGATATCAGTGATTTAATTTTAAGACTTAGCGCTATGCAATACTTAGATATCACAGAAAGCCAATATCCAGTGGTTACTTTAAATGAATTGTCATGGCAAGTGCTTCGCGGTCAAAAAAAGGTTTGGCAAAAGATGGTAATTGTTAAAAAAGCCAAGGCTAAAGGTGAATTATTTGAAGCTTTACGTAGTTTGCGTAAAGAATTAGCAACAAAAGAAAAATTACCACCATATATGATTTTTTCTGATGCTACACTTACACAGATGGCAACAGATAAACCGACTGATTTAGAATTGATGAAAAATATTCGCGGTGTAGGTGAATTTAAATTACAAAAATATGGTGAGGAATTTTTAACAGTGATAAAGAGCTACATATCGTAAAGATATTTAGTATAGATTAAGAGAAAAAGGGGTAGATTTTATGGATCCAATTTTAAAATTACAAAACGGCAGTGATGTCAGAGGTGTAGCAGTTGAAGGTGTAGCTGATGAACCTGTTACTTTGACACCAGAATATGCTAATCGCATTGTGCAAGCTTTCGTTTTATGGCTCAGCAAAAAAAGTGGCAAAAAAGCAAGTGAATTAAAAATTGCAGTAGGTCATGATTCTCGTATTTCTGCACCAATGTTAAAACAACAAGCTTTAATGGCAATTGTAGCTCAAGGAGCAACAGCTGTTGATTGCTCTATGGCTACAACTCCAGCAATGTTTATGTCTTTAGTATATGAAGAAACAAAATATGATGGTTCTATGATGATTACTGCAAGCCATCTTCCATTTAATCGAAATGGTATTAAATTCTTTGAACCAGAAAATGGCGGTATGGAAAAGAAAGATCTCACTGATATGCTCAAAATCGCTTGTGAATTGACTGAACAGATAGCAGATATCAGCAGTGTAGAAAAATTTGATTTAGTTTCTCTTTATGCTGAAAATCTTTGCACAAAAATCCGTGAAGGTATCAACAGCAAAGACAATTATGATAAACCACTTACAGGCAATCATATCGTAGTAGATGCAGGTAACGGTGCTGGCGGATTTTTTGCACAAAAAGTTTTAGCTCAGTTAGGTGCAGATACTACAGGTAGTTTATACTTAGATCCAGATGGACATTTCCCAAATCACATTCCAAATCCAGAAAATAAAGAAGCTATGGATGCTATTCGCGGTGCAGTGCTTAATAATAAAGCTGATTTAGGTTTGATTTTTGACACTGACGTAGATAGAATGTCTGCTGTATTTAGCGATGGTCAAGAAGTAAATCGTGATGCACTAATTGCTATGATGGCTGCTATCTTAGTGAAAGATTATCCAAATTCTACTATCGTTACTGACTCTGTAACTTCCGATAAATTGACTGCATTTTTAGAAGGTGAATTACATTTAAAACATCATCGTTTCCAACGTGGTTATAAAAATGTAATCAATGAATGCAAACGCTTAAATGAAGAAGGCGTAGTATCTCCACTTGCTATTGAAACAAGTGGTCATGGTGCACTTAAAGAAAATTATTATCTTGATGATGGTGCATATATGGCAGTTAAACTCTTGATTGCTGCAGCACAGACAAAAGCAGAAGGCAAAACTTTAAACAGCTTGATTGAAAAACTTGAACCACAATTTGAAACAGCAGAATATCGCTTAAAATTAAAAGGTGAGGATTTCAAAGCTTATGGGGCAAAAGTTTTAGAAACATTTACTGCTCGTGCAAAAGAAAAAGGATACCATATTGTAACACCAAATTATGAAGGTGTACGCATTAGCTTTAAAGGTGAAGCAAATGGTTGGGCATTGCTTCGTCAATCTTTACATGATCCTAATATGCCACTTAATGTAGAAGGTAATGGTGAAGGCGATTGTGCAAAAATCACAGCTATGATGAAAGAATTATTAAGTGGTTTTGACCAATTAGATATCTCTGTATTTGACAAATAATAATATAACGGAAAATAACAGAAGTTTATATTATTAATAATAAAAACCTCGAGAAAGGTAGTTGTATGTTTCTCGAGGTTTTTATTTTATGTTTGTTTTTTCCATAGATACTCTTACATAGTTTATAAAATAATTTTTGCTGGTGTGTTTAATTTTTTATTGAAATGTTGTAAACTATAAGGAAACGCATTTGAAAGGAGTATTTTTATGGATTTACATAATTTATTGGTATTTCAAGATTTATTTAATGATGATGTTTTTAGAGATATCGAGAAAACTATTTCTCGAGAAAATTTAAATAAAGGGGCTGTTGCTGCTAAGTTGATTAATAAAGCGGAGCAGTTGGGTTTATCTGGAAATATTATACGTTCATATATGATTTATACTGTGGCTCATCAAAGTAATTGTGTATCTTATGCAGTGGAAAAATCTGGTGGTAAAATTGGTAAAAGTTTGTATCAAGCTTTTTGTCATGATATTGAATTAATAGAAAAATTATTGCTTTTAAAACCTAGTTTACTTTTGGATTGCGATTTATTAGATGATTATGAACCGACAAATATTAATCAATCTACAGCGTTCAATTTATTAGTAGAAAATCTAGATAAAGCACAAACTAGCAAGGATAAGGCAGATGTTTTTATCAATTATTATAGAACATTTGGCAGTGGAGATATGGCAGATTATCGAGCTTTCCGTTGGGATAGAGATGAGGATAGTTTAGTTGGTATTAAACATTTTGAAACGATGAAGCTTCAAGATTTAATAGGCTATGAATATCAGAAACAAGAATTATTAGCCAATACGAAAGCCTTTGTAGAAGATAAGCCAGCAAATAATGTTTTACTTGTAGGAGCAAGAGGTACAGGAAAATCTTCAGGTGTAAAAGCAGTGGTAAATTCTTTCTTTGATAAGGGTTTGCGTTTAGTTCAATTAACTAAAGAACAATTAATAGATTTACCTGTTATTATGGAGCATTTGCGAGATTTTAGCAGTAAGAAATTCATCATTTTCTTAGATGATTTATCTTTTGAAGAATTTGAAGTGGAATATAAATATTTAAAATCAGCAATTGAAGGTGGTGCTTCGGCAAAACCTGAAAATGTACTTATTTATGCTACATCAAATCGCCGTCATTTGATTAAAGAAAGTTATAAAGATAGAGGGGCAAATGATGATGATATGCATCGTAGTGATACATTGAATGAAACTATTTCACTTTCTGATAGATTTGGGTTAATCATCTATTATATGGCACCAAACCAACAAGAATATTTAGATATTGTAGATGGTTTATTAAAACAGCATGGCATAGAATTATCTAAAGAAGAATTGCGTGTAAAAGCAGGGGCATGGGAAAAAGAACATTCTGGACGCTCCGGCAGAATAGCACAACAGTTTGTAACACATTATTTAGGGCAAGTTTATAATAAATAAAAAGCAGGATTTTTCCTGCTTTTTTATTAGAAAATTTCATTGAATTTTTTATTATAGATTTAAATCATTGATAGGAAATATTGATGAAATCTTAAATCACAAGTTAATTCCGGGTGAAAAGAGCTTACAAGCATATTTTTTTGTCGTGCAGCTATGATTTTATTATCTAAAGTAGCTAAAATTTGTACATCTTTATCTGTTTTAGTGATGTAGGGAGCACGAATAAATACTAAAGGAATAGGCATATTTTTATCTATGGTAGGAATTAATAAATTGGTAGAAAAACTATCTAATTGAGAGCCATAGCCATTGCGTTTAACTGTTATATCCATAGTTTCAAGATGCGTATTTGTTTGATTTTCAATATTTTTAGCAAGTAAAATTAAACCAGCACAAGTGCCAAATACAGGTAAACCTGAAATGATTTTTTGCCGTAAAATTTCTTTTAAGCTAAAATAATCAAGAAGTTTTCCTATAGCTGTAGACTCGCCACCAGGTAAAATAAGCCCATCAATACAATCTAAATCTTTGGCTGTTTTTACTATACGAGTTTTTGTATGTGGTATTTGCAATAAGATTTCTTGATGTTCAGCAATAGCCCCTTGCATACCTAAAATACCAATTATTTTATTCATATCAAATTACCAGCCACGTTTTGCCATTTGTTGTTCTTGAGGAATAGTATCTATTTCTATACCGACCATAGCTTCACCGAGATTTTCTGATATTTTAGCTAGTTTTTCAGGATCATTATAAAAAGTAGTAGCCTCGACAATAGCTTTTGCTCGTTTTTGTGGATCACCGGATTTGAAGATACCAGAGCCTACAAATACACCATCAACACCTAATTGCATCATTAAGGCAGCATCAGCAGGAGTGGCAATACCACCAGCTGCAAAATTAACAACAGGAAGTTTTCCATGTTCATGTACATAACAAACTAAATCAAAAGGTGCTCCCATTTCTTTAGCGATATGCATTAACTCACTAGATGTGGCAGATTTTACTCTATTGATATCTTTTTGCATAGTTCTAAAATGACGAACAGCTTCAATGACATTTCCAGTACCTGCTTCACCTTTTGTTCTAATCATACTAGCACCTTCACCAATTCGACGAAGTGCTTCACCTAAATTTCTAGCACCACAAACAAAAGGAATATCAAAATCTTGTTTATAGATATGATTTTCGTCATCAGCTGGTGTTAAAACTTCTGATTCATCAATGTAATCAATGCCGATAGCTTGTAATATTTGAGCTTCAACAAAGTGACCAATGCGAGCTTTTGCCATAACAGGGATAGAAACAGCTTCTTTAATTTCTCGTATCATTTTAGGATCTGACATACGAGCAACTCCACCTTCACGACGTATATCAGCAGGTACACGTTCAAGTGCCATAACTGCAACAGCACCAGCTTCTTGAGCTATTTTTGCTTGCTCTACGTTGGTAACATCCATGATAACTCCGCCTTTGAGCATTTGTGCAAGATTTTTATTTAAATTGTAACGATTATTCATGATAGGCTCCTTTGATTGTAGTATATTAATTAAAATGATAAAATTGTATCAATACAATATTTAAATTTGCAAATTAAATTTTATAAATTATAGATAAAGGAGAAAAAAATAGCAAGAATGAAGGATAAATTAATTGAATTTGTATCGATACAATTAGACAAAGATTTAAAAGAGCCTTTATATGTACAATTATATGAGCAAATAAAATTAATGATAAAACAGCACTTATTATCACCAGGATATAAATTACCAGCTGTAAGAAATCTAGCTCAAAATTTGCAAGTAAATCCAAGTACAGTGGTTAACGCTTATAAAGAATTGGAAAAAAATGGTTTTATTTTTAGTAAGCGTGGTAGCGGAAGTTATGTGGCTGAACAAGTGATTAATACTATTGATGAATTAGAAGAAAATAATCACATTCCCATTGATTTAACTGATGATTTAAAAATTTTGCAGGGTCAAAAAAATGTGATAAATATGAGTACGATATCCTTAAATCCGGATATGATTTCTATAGAGACTTTTAAGCAAGTGGTAAATAAAATTTTGGAAAGAGATAAAGGATATGCATTTACATATCAAGACAGTCAAGGCTATTTGCCACTTCGCCAATCGATTACTCAAGAATTAGCGAAAAAAAGGATAAATACAACGCCAGAATACATTCAGATTATTTCAGGTGCACAACAAGGCATAGATATAGTGGCACGTGCTATTTTAAAACATGGAGATATTGTATTTGTAGAAAATCCAACTTATCCAGGTGCGATAGCGGCTTTTCGCTCTTGTGGAGCAAAAATTATAGATATTAAATTGACAAAAGAAGGTATTGACTTAGTTGACCTCGAAAATAAATTAAGGAAATTTAGACCTAAATTGATATATGTGATGCCTAATATTCAAAATCCTACAGGTATATCTTATACAAAAGCTAATTGTCGCCGTTTAATGGGATTGGCTCGTTTTTATAATGCTTATATTTTGGAAGATGATTATATAAGCGGTCTTTGTTATCAAGAAAAATCGCCTATACCTTTAAAAGCGTATGATACAGATGATCGAGTGATTTATATTCGCAGTTTATCAAAGATTTTCATGCCAGGATTAAGACTTGCTTATTTAATCATGCCCCAAGTATTGGCACAGACTTTATTAAATGTAAAACATATTTCAGATATAGCGACTTCTGGACTTACACAGAGAGTTTTTGATTATTATTTGCGTGAAGGATTATGGCAAGAACATTTAAATTCTATTCGCAGTGTGTATAAAACACAATTTGAATTTGCGCTTAGAATGGCAAAAAAATATTTGCCTAAAGATATAGATTATTTAAAACCACAAGGGGGATTATCTTTGTGGCTAAATTTGCCGGATAGATTAAATGCAAGTGAGATAATTGAAAAAGCTAGAAATGAAGGGGTAATAATTTGCGATGGTGCACCGTTTTTTGTGCGCAATGCCCCTAATAAACAGATACGTTTGAGTTTTGCCACTTTGTCTTTGGCAGAAATAAATACAGGGATAAAAATAATTCAAAATATAACTAAATCTTAAAGGGGGAATACTTATGAAAATAGGTATTGCTGGAAACGGCAAAATTGTACATGAAATGATAGGAGCTATAAAAAATATTCAAGATTTAGAAATAGTAGCTATATGTAGTCGACCACAGAGCAGACAAAAAGCAGAAGAAATAGCAGATAAATTTAATATCGCTAAAATATATACAGATTATAATCAAATGCTAGAAGATGGCGAAATAGATTTTATTTATGTAGCTGTAGCCAACAGTGTGCATTATGAATATACAAAAAAAGCACTAGAAGCAGGGAAAAATGTTATTTGTGAAAAACCGTTTACTATCACAGCAAAACAGACACAAGAATTAATAGATTTAGCTAAAGCTAAAAATCTATTTTTATTTGAAGCTATCACTATTTTATATGCGCCAAATTATCAATATATAAAAGAAAATTTAAAGCAAATAGGTCAATTGAGATATGTTCATGCTAATTATGCACAATATTCTAGCCGTTATGATAGATATTTAAATAAAGATGTAGCACCAGCATTTAGCCCTGAACATGCAGGGGGTGCTTTATATGATTTAAATATTTATAATTTACATTTTGTCATGGGCGTATTAGGCATACCAAAAGAAGTTATTTATCGACCAAACCTAGGTTTTAATGGCATAGATATTTCCGGTACAGCATTATTAGATTATGATGATTATACAGTAGTATGTAGTGCAGCTAAAGATTCTGAAAGTATCAGCGGAATTGTATTTCAAGGTGAAAAAGGCTATATGGAATTAGTAGGTGCGCCAAATGCTTGTGCGTTAGTCAAAGTTCATAAAAAAGGTGAAGAAGAAATCTTGATAAATAAAGAAAAATACAATCATCGCATGGTCAATGAATTTGTAGCCTTCACAGAAATCTTTAAACAACAAGATTTAACTACTTGTTATAAAACATTAGAACATAGCTTAAATGTAATGAAAGTATTAGAACAAGCCAGAATAAGTGGCAAAGTAGAATTTAATATTTGATAAATGTAAAAAAGAGACTTTATTTTTTATTAAAGTCTCTTTTTTACATTTTATAAAATTTGTTTAACCTTTACTAAATTAAATATTTTTTCTACATTATCCTTAGAAACAAAACCACTTTCAGCTTCTAAAACATTTGCTGTACCACAAGCTGAACCTAATTTAATAATATCTATAATAGGGTAATTTCGTTTAAGCCCTATAGCTATACCAGCAACAAAAGCATCACCTGATCCGACCGCATTGATTGCCTTATATTGTGGTGGAATAGCATGATAAATTTGATTTTGATATCCAATAATAGAACCATTTTTTCCTAAAGATATTACAGGCATAGATATACCTAAATTTTGAAATTTTTGTATTTGTAAAATTGCAGTATCAAGACTATCGATTTTTATGCCAGTTAATTGTTCAATTTCATCTTTATTAGGTTTAATAAAAAATGGTTTATATTTTAGACTTTCTTTTAAAGTTTGTCCGCTAGTATCTAGAAGAAATTTTTTATGATGTTTTGTAGCTAATTGAGTAAGGGTACCATAAAAATTTAATGGTAAATTATTAGGCAAACTTCCAGATGCAACTATAATGTCTGTATAAGTTAATAATTGAGTATATTTTTTTAAAAATAAATCAGTTTCTTCTTTATTAATAGAAGGCCCAGGTTCTAAAATTTCAGTTTGTTTTCCATCGGGAGTAGTAATATTAATACAAGTTCTTGTTTCATTTTTTATAGAAATAAAATCATGATTAATATGATTTTGAGTTAATTTATTTTGTAAATATTCTCCTATTTTTCCGCCTAAAAAACCTGTCGCTAAATAATTTTCATTTAATTCTTTACAGATGTTAGCTACATGAAGACCTTTTCCTCCAGCTGTATTTTGAACAATTTTGGCACGAACAACACCGCCATATTCTAATTTGTCTACAGTGTATATCTTATCTAGAGAAGCATTTAAGTTTAAAGTTAGAATCAATTTTATCACCTATAATTTAATAGCGATTAAGGCTACCACAAACTTCAATTTTATGTTTTACAATTTCTTTCATTGCTTGTTTGCCAGGTGTCATATATTTTCTTGGGTCATTAGCATTAGGATTTTCTTTAAAATATTTTTTTACAGCATTAGAAAATGGAATTTTTAAATCAGTAGCTACATTAACTTTACAAATACCTAATTTAATAGCTTTTTTTACTAATTCATCAGGTACATCAGAGGCGCCATGTAATACTAATGGAATATCAACTTTTTTTCTAATTTCAATAAGTCTATCAAAATCTAATTTAGGTTCTCCCTTATAAAGCCCATGTGCTGTACCAATTGCTACTGCAAGAGAATCAATATTAGTTGCTTTTACGAATTTAACAGCATCATCAGGATTTGTATAGGCAGCATCTTTATCGTCTACAACTAAATCATCTTCTACACCAACAAGTTTGCCAAGTTCTGCTTCAACAGTAGCATCATAATGATGAGCATATGAAACAACTTCTTTTGTTTTAGCAATATTTTCTTCAAAAGGTAGTTTTGAAGCATCAATCATTGCTGATTTAAAACCAACATCAATAGCTTTTTTTATACGAGTTATATCTTCGAAATGATCAAGATGGATAGCAATTGGTGTATTTGTATGCTTTGCAGCAATATTAGCCATAGCAACAACATATTCATCGCGAGCATAATCAATAGTAGAAGGTGTAACAGCAATGATAAGTGGAGAATGCATTTCACTAGCAGTATCAGCTACTACTTGTAATGTTTCCAAATTGTGTATATTGAATGCAGGAACTGCATAATGTCCTGCTTGAGCATCTAAAAGCATTTGTCTAGTGGATAAAATCATTAATTAAAACCTCCATATGAATATTATTTATCTAAAGAAGCATATTGTTTTTTTGACCAAATAATAGTACAAACAACACAAATGATATAGAAGATACCAATAGCGGCTAATCCCATAATATTAGTTGTGTGAAGTATTTGAGTGATAATATAGGTTAAAGGACTACCACCTTGGTCTAAAGAAGCTACTTGTGCAGTAGCATTAGTAAGTTGTCCTGCATTAGCAGCTAAGATTGTATGAAGACCAATCATTTGATTGGAAATCCAGATAGCTAGAAACATAACAATACTACCAGTAATTAATGTTCTAAATAAATTACCACCATGAACACCTACTGCCATAGCAATGAAAAATCCAATTGTTGGTAAATCACCAAATGGTAAAATCTGATTTCCTGGAACAAGAGCAGCAATAATAATAGTAATTGGAATAAATAATAAAGAAGCTGTAACAACTACAGGATCACCAAGGAGTAGAGCACAATCAAGACCAATATAGAATTTTGAATTTTTGAATTTTTTTTGTAATTTAGTGCGAGCTACTTCAGAAATAGGCATTAAACCACCCATAATATATTTAACAACTACTGGCATTAATACGATAACTGCTGCCATTTGAATACCTAATGTTAAAACACCACGAACATCATAGCCAGCTAAGATACCAATAATAACCCCCATGATTGCACCCATAATTGCAGGGTCACATAATAAGCCAAAACGTTTTTGCAAATGAGTTGGGTTAAAATCAATATCTCTAATACCAGGAATTCTATCTAAAATACCATCAACAAATACAGAAATTGGAGCAAACCATCCTGTAGTACCATGAGGCATAGCAATACCTTCTAAGCCAAAATATTTTTCAACAGTTGGTGCGAACCAGTCCCCTAATTTGTAAGCAAAAGCAGCATGAATTGCAACAGCAGCAATTCCTAAAGCATAACTACCAGTAGCGATATCTACGATAGCACCAGTAAAAGCAAAGTGCCATATATTCCAAATATCAATATTAACAACGCGTGTTAATTTTAAAGCAAGCATAATAAGATTAACAATAATAGCTACAGGAATAGCAACGAGAGCAATTCTACTAGCCCATGTCATAGGAGAAGAACCAGGCCAGCCGATGTCAATTAAGTTCATACTAATACCAAAATTTGCTGACATAGCTTGAGCTGCTGGGGCTAGATTGTTAAGCATTAATGAAATAACAAGACCAATACCGATAAAACCAATACCAATAGAAATACCAGATTTTATAGCTTTTCCTACAGATTGACCTAGACAAATAGCTACAATAAAAATAACTATTGGTAACATTACTGCTGCACCTAGGTCAACAAAATATTGTACTAATCCTAAGATAATATCCATATAGAAACAACTCCTCATTAAAATATGAAATAATTTTTAGTCTTTTAAATAAGAGAGAATTTTTTCTTCAGTAGCTTCTTTATTTATACCAGTTAAAAAAGCCATACCATTTACATATGGAACATCAAAATCTGGTTTTATGCGCATAGTAGTAACAACTAAATCTACACCAGATAAATTGTTAGCAATTTCAATAACACGCATTTGTGTAACTTCTGCTTTAATACCATTTTGTGCACATAAATCTCTAATTGCATCAGCTGCAACAGTAGAAGTTGCTACAGCACCACCACAAGCTACAATAATTTTTTTCATAATAAAACACTCCTTTAATATTCGTTAAATATTTTAATTTAAATTATCAGCTAAAAGTTTTAAAAAGATTTCTTTATTTTGACAAACTTTTAATTGTGATACTAATTCTTGATTTTGAAAAGCAATAAATAATTTTTTTAAAACATCTAGATGTTCAGTACTACTAGATAAGGCTAACATAAAAATCATATCGATAGAAATTTTTTCATCGGGATTTTCCATTGAATAAAATTTTATAGGGTTTTTTAAACGTGCAGCAGCAATACCATTTTTTTGTATATTATTATTAGGTGAAGCATGAGGAATAGCAATACCAGCATTGGTCAAAGCAAGACCAGTAGGAAAACTAGCTTCACGTTCAATAACACTATCAGTATAAGATGCATCAATATATTTATTATTTACAAGTATTTGACCTAATTGTTTGATAGCATCTATATTATCTTTAGCGGAAATATCAAGTAAGATAATATTTTTATCTAAGAAAGTTTCTGTCATAATAAATGCCCCTTAATTAAATTCATTTTGAAAGTTTTTTATAAAATCATCATAATTAGGCTGGTTGATAATTTTTTTGATACCATTTTCTTTTACTAGATATTTAAATAATTTTAGAAAAATTGGTTCCCAAAGGTAAAATTCACTTTTAGCTATACTAATTAAAAATATAACTTGAACGTGATGATCTACCCAAATAATTGGTTTATCTAAGACTAATACAGATATAGAAGAAATTGCTGTATTATTTACCATAGGATGAGGAATTGCAACTAAATTACCTATTTCTGTAGGAGAAGCAGATTCACGTTCGAAAATAGAAGTACTAGTTTCTTTATCAATCAAACCACTATTTTCTAATTTTTTTGTTAAATATGTTAAAATTTCTTCTTTTGTATTAAATTGTTTATTAGTAATAAAACAATCTTTGCGGAAAAATTTTTTTATATTAGTTTTAGAAATATCAGAGTTCTTAAAGAATTTTTGTTGAATAAGATGTATTTCTTCATTATTTAAAAGATTTTTTATGTGTATTATTTTTTCAGTTTTTTCAGTTGATAAATTACTTAAATGAGGCAATGGTATAGTAGTAAACACTAAGTCTACACTATTTAAATCATTTTCTTTTAATTGATATCCTGGAAGTATATTGACGATATGAATTAAATCTTTAAAGTATTCTTTTAATTTAGCTTTTAATAATACTGCAGTACCAATACCACTACCACAAACTACAATTGCTGATTTAGTTATTTTATCAGCTTTAATATCCATACGTGTTAAGGCAGCACCAAAATGAACAGCAATATAACCAATTTCATTCTCATCAATAGTAAGATGTTCTTTTTCTTCAATAACTTTACTAGCAATTACACCAATTTGAAAAGCTAGGGGGTATTCATTCTTTATAACATCTAAAATATCATTACGGATATTCATTTGAAATCTAATTCGTGGGATAACTGATTCTAAATGAATTTTTAACCATTTTATTAAATTATCATCTTGAAGAAAATTAATATTTACAATAGTATTAACTCTTTGAAGCATTTCAATTACTAGATTTTCAATATAATTACTAGTTTCTTCATTAGCGATTTCCATATATTTTTTACTAGCAATAAGATGTTGAGCAAGATAATAAATTTCACTAGTTGCAACATCAATATGTAATTGATTATATATTTCTTCAAATATAGAAGTAGCAATTAAAAATTCTTTATGTTGCTCAATTTTTTTACTCTCACGTAATGTATACATTACATTGTGTTCTTTAGTTGCACGTTTCATAGCAATTAATACATGAACCAGAAGATTTTTTAGTGATGTGTCTGTGAGGACTAATTCATAAGAGGTTAACACTCGAATTAAAATATTATGGATGTTATTTAATTTATATTCAACAAAAAGATGTTGGTAAAAATCATCTGTTTTTAAATTATCACGAAAAATATATTCAGAAATACAATATCTTATTTGGGCTTCATTACCTTTTATTTGCATTCCTTGATTTTTATAATTAATGATATCTAGATTATATTTTTTTAATTTTTCTTTAACTTCTTTAAGATTAGCTTTTAATGTAGATAATCCAATAAAAAGTTCATCAGCTAAATCTTGCTGTTTTATAGATTGATTTTTTAATGCAGCATTTAGTAATCGTTGAATAATATAGTTTACTCTAGCTTCACTATCAAGTGTTTTAGTTATATGTTCATCTAAAATATTAATAAATTTTTCATAATTATTAATTTCTAAAGAATATCCTTTACGGGTAGAAATATTAATTTTAGCAATGTTTTCTTTTAAAATGGGTAAAATATTTTTAATTTCAGTTCGGATAGTTCTAGATGATACACCTACTAAGCGAGCTATTTCATCACTAGTTATATTATTTTTATGTTGTTTTAAAATAGCTAAAATTTTTCGTTGTCGTTGTGTAAACATTATGTTATCCTCCGTTTGATTTTAGTATAACAAAGATATTTACACACTCATAGGTAATTTATTTCCTGATATTGTGGAAATATTCTATCAAAGAGATATCATATTGTGATGATTAAATTTTTTATTTCCACAATTATTAATTAATCCATATAATACATAACTTTGAGTGCATTATTATTTTTATTTGATAATATATTGAAAGCTCTAATGCCATCACTTAATGGTATTTTATGAGTAATTATTTCATCTACTTTTATTTTTCCTGTTTGTAAATATTCAGCAGCAGCAATCCATTCATTTCCAGGGAAAGGAGCAGAATAACTCATCCAAGAACCTGTGACATTAAGTTCACCACGTAAAATAAGTTCAAATGATTTTGCTGGTATAGTTACATCTTTATGGGCAGTACCAATATAAATAACATGACCACCTTTTTTAGCAAGTTCTAATACTTGTGATTGTAAAAAATTTACACCTGCAGTTTCATAAACATAATCGACTTTTCCAATCTTATTAAAATATTCTGGAATATTTATTTTTGTAGAGTTTAAAACTTCATAAGCACCTAAATTTTTAGCTAATTCTAATTTATAATCATCAATATCAATAACATATATTTTTTCTAATCCTTTAGCTTTTAAGCATTGCATGGTTAAAATACCAATAGTACCACATCCATAGACAATAGCAGATTTACCACTATCTATAGCACCAGCACGTTCAACCCCATGGATAGCAACAGTAATTGGTTCAATACAAGCTGCTTGAGCATAAGTTACGTTATCAGCAATGGGAACAATATTTTTTTCAGGTACAGCAACATATTCAGCCATAGCTCCATTTTGACGAGAACCAATAAATGAATAATGTTGACACATAGCAGGATTGCCTTGATAACAATTATCACAATTGTTGCAAGGAATAAGTGGTGCGGCAGTAACGCGATCACCAAGTGAATATGAAGTAACATTTTTACCTAACTCTACAATTTCTCCAGAGAATTCATGACCTACAATAATAGGATAAAAATGTACTCCATTGTTTTTTACTCTAGGAATATCTGAGCCACATATACCACAAGCTTTTACTTTAATTAGAACTTCATCATCATTAATCTGCGGAATAGATACATCTTTGTAGGTTAATGTATTAATGTCTTCAACTACTAATGCTTTCATTTTATTAGTTGTATTACTCAAAATTAACACATCCTTATTTCTAATATTTAATTACAAAGAAAATATAACAGAGAATTTGGATAAAGCATAGTTTATTTATTTCATAATAGTTAGGAAAAATATAATAGTTTAGATATTTTCATATTTTATTGTGGAAATTAAAAAAGACTATAATCATTTTTATGATTATAGTCTTTTAGATAAGTTATATTTTTAAAGAAAGTTGTTAGCGATTTATTTAATTATTTAACGTAATTAGCGATTAATTCTACAGCTTTATCTATGCCACAGCGACCTACATTGATTATCATATCATAATCTGCGCAATCACCCCATGTAGAACCTGTATAATAATTATAGTAAGAAGCACGTTTAGCATCTTCTTTTTTTAATGTAGCTAAATCTTTATGATAAACATTAGTGCCTCGTATTTTGCGGAATTCATCATCTGCACAAATAAAGAAGTGATGAGCATTTTTTACATCTTTCAAAATGAAATTAGCACAGCGACCGACAAAAATACCAGAATTTTTGTCAGCAAGTGCTTTGATAGCTTTTGATTGTGGAGTGAATAAATAATTATCGTCTTCTACATTCAAATCAGCAAACATAGTTTCATATGGAGAAACACTGCCATAGAGATTGTCATATGTTAAATCTAATTCATCAAGAGAAACACCTTTTTCAAGATGAGCAGAAATAAATGCTACAAGTTTGCGGTCATATAAAGGTATTTGTAATTGTTTAGCTAATTTTTCAGCGATTTCACGACCACCAGCACCATATTGACGACCAATAGTAATAATACAATTACTCATGAAATAATCCTCCTATTTATAAGAGAGCATCTACAAAAGTAGATGCTCTTTATTATTATTTATTATATTTATCTTTAATTAAGCAAAAGGATTTTCTGTTGGGTACATCATAGTTTTTGGTTGATTGAAAGCTACATCTTCAACACCTAAGAATTTGAAGATACTGAATAAAGCTTTACCATAATGACCGAATGCTACAGCACCATGATGTGGATATTGTTTTTCAATGAGTACATGACGATAGAAACGACCCATTTCAGGAATAGCGAAGATACCGATACCACCGAAGGAACGAGTAGCAACAGGTAATACTTCACCTTCTGCTATATAAGAGCGTAATTGTCCAGCTGCATTGCTTTGGAGACGATAGAATGTAATTTTACCTGGAGCAATATCGCCTTCCAAAGTACCACGAGTGATATCTGGAGTGCCACCATTTTCAAGTAAACGATTTTGGATAAGCTGATATTTGATAGCACCTTTAGCGAGTTTGCACATAGGAGTATTACCGCAATGGAAGCCCATGAATGTATCTTTGAGGGTGTAGTTTTTATATTTTGGAGCAATATCTTCTTCGAATAAATCTTTTGGTACGGAGTTGTTGATATCGAGAAGAGTTACAGCATCGCCACTTACGCAAGTACCAATATATTCGCTGAGTGCGCCATAGATATCTACTTCACAAGCAACAGGAATACCACGAGATACAAGACGGCTATTTACATAGCATGGTTCAAAACCGAATTGAGATGGGAATGCAGGCCAGCATTTATTAGCAAATACTACATATTTTCTAGAACCTTTATGTTTTTCAGCCCAATCAAGTAATGTTAATTCATATTGAGCCATGCGTTTTAAAAGATCTGGATATGGATTAGATGTGCCCATTTCTTCAGCCATATCTTTAACAATATCATCAATGCGTGGGTCATCAGCATGTTCTTTATAAGAAACGAGTAAATCAAGTTCGGAGTTTTCTTCGATTTCTACGCCTAAATCATAAAGTGGTTTGATTGGAGCATTGCAAGCAAAGAAATCTTGTGGACGAGGACCGAAAGTGATGATTTTTAGATTTGCTACACCGATTAAAGCACGTGCAACAGGATTGAATTCATTGATCATTTCAGCGATTTCATCAGCAGTACCTACAGGATATTCTGGAATGAATGCTTTGATTTTTCTAAGACCGAGATTGTAAGAGCAGTTGAGCATACCGCAATAAGCATCGCCACGACCATTGATGAGGTCTTTGCCTGTTTCTTCAGCAGCAGCTACATACATTACAGGGCCATCGAATTTTTGAGCAATTAAAGTTTCAGGAGTTTCTGGACCGAAGTTACCTAAGAAAACAACTAAAGCATTACAGCCAGCAGTTTTAACTTCTTCAACTGCTTTGAGCATATCGATTTCATTTTCTACTACAGTTTGAGCTTCGAAAATTTCACCATATTGTTTAGTGTAAGCTTCAACGATTGCTTTTCTACGATTTTCAGAAAGAGAAACGATAAAGCAATCACGACTTACAGCAATGATACCAAGTTTTACATCAGGAATATTATTAAACATGAATATACTCTCCTTTTATATATACACTAATATATTTACGATTTTATTTTGGTATTGTGTTTTATGTGCTTAGGCACAATCAAGAACAATTAAAGAATACCATGTAGTGATGTTTTTGTCAATAAAAATTTTTTAGAAAATTTATAATAATAGTTTAATAAAAAATCGTCTTTTTATAAAAGAAATGTTTCTGTGTAAAATATTGAAAAAATAATATTTTTACTTATTTATAATAAAATAGAAAAACATATTAAAAAAATCTGAAAAATTATAAAAATAAATATTGACGGATAAATTCAAAGATGATATATTAAAAACAACAAATGTGCTTAAGCACAAAATGAGAGGCGGTAAATGATGAAATATTTATTAGGTTTAGATATAGGAACTTCAGCGACAAAGACAGTATTATTTGATGAAACTATGAAAGTTATAGCTTCAGCTTCAGAAGAATATCCAATGTATCAACCACAAAATGGTTGGGCAGAACAAAATCCAAAAGATTGGTATAATGCTTCCTTACATACAATTCAAGAAGTTTTGGCAAAATCTAAAATTAATCCTGAAGATGTAAAAGGCGTAGGTTTATCTGGTCAAATGCATGGGCTAGTAATGCTTGATGAAAATAATGAAGTAATTCGTCCTTCAATTATTTGGTGTGACCAAAGAACAGTAAAAGAATGTGAAGAAATCACTGCTAAGGTTGGAGCTGAAAGATTGATAGAAATTACAGCAAATCCAGCATTGACAGGATTTACAGCATCAAAAATTTTATGGGTTAGAAATAATGAACCAGAAAATTATGCAAGATGTAAACATATTTTATTGCCAAAAGATTATGTACGTTTTTGCATGACAGGTGAGTATGCAACAGAAGTATCTGATGCAAGTGGAATGCAATTATTAGATATTCCAAAACGTCAATGGTCAGATGAGATTTTAGAAAAACTTGATATAGACAAAAATTTATTGGCAAAAGTATATGAATCTCCAGAAGTAACAGGACATATCAATGATGAATTTGCTAAATTATCAGGACTTAGCACTGATACAGTAGTTGTAGGTGGTGCAGGAGATAATGCGGCAGCAGCTATTGGTACTGGTATCGTAAAAGACGGTAAAGCATTCACTACAATTGGTACAAGCGGTGTAGTATTTGCACATACAGATAAATTAAGTATTGATCCAAAAGGTAGAGTTCATACTTTTTGTTGTGCAGTACCAGGTTGTTGGCATGTAATGGGTGTAACACTTGCAGCAGGTTTATCACTTAAATGGTTCCGCGATAATATAGCTGATAATTATAAAGTAAAAGCAGAAGAATTGGGAAAAGATCCATATGTACTCATGAATGAAGCAGTAGCAAAAATTCCATGTGGCAGTGATAGATTGATGTATTTACCATATTTGATGGGCGAAAGAACACCACATCTTGATCCAAATTGTAGAGGTGTATTCTTTGGTTTATCTGCAATTCATACAAAAGAAAATATGATGAGAGCAGTCATGGAAGGTGTAGCATATTCACTTAGTGATTGTTATGACATTTTGAAAGAAATGGGTGTAACAGTAGATGAAATGATGGCATGTGGTGGCGGTGGCAAAAGCCCAGTATGGCGCCAAATGCTTGCAGATATGTTTGAATGTGAAGTAAAAACATTGACTTCTGAAGAAGGTCCAGCATTAGGGGTAGCTATTTTAGCTGGTGTAGGAGCTGGAATTTTTAAAGATGTAGTATCTGCTTGTGATGAATTTATCAAAACAGGAACAAATTGCAGTCCAATAAAAGAAGAAAGTGAATATTATAAACAAGGACATGCTTTATACAAGAAAGTATATGCGCAATTAAAGGATTGTTATCAGGATTTAGCTAAGTTATAAATTTTATATATTTAAGAGGAGAGTAAATAATGGGAACAATAAAATCTGAAGTAGCATTTCAAACGACATCAGCAAGTCGTGTAAAATTTGTGAGAATTTTCGTATTTGTGGTTGCTGGTATGGCAGGTTTATTATTTGGTCTTGACCAAGGGGTTATTTCTGGAGCTTTACCATTTATTGCCAAAGAATGGGAACTTACAAGTCGTCTACAAGAATGGGTAGTAAGTTCTATGATGGTAGGTGCAGCTATTGGGGCAATTATTGCTTCAAAATTATCTTCTGGAATTGGCCGTAAAAAATCTTTGATGATTGGTGCTGCATTATTTATTGTAGGTTGTCTTGGTTCTGGTATGGCAACAAGTGTAGAAATGCTCATTGGTGCTCGTTTGATTTTAGGTCTTTCTGTAGGTATAGCATCTTATACAGCTCCATTATATTTAGCTGAAATGTCAGACAAAGATGCTCGTGGAAGTATTATTTCTGGCTATCAATTAATGGTTACAGTAGGTATTTTAGTAGCTTTCTTATCTGATACTTATTTTAGTTATACTGGTGATTGGAGAGCTATGCTCATGGTCATTGCTATTCCAGCAGTAGCACTTATTTTATGTGTATTAGCATTGCCTGAAAGTCCTCGTTGGCTTGCTTCTAAAGGTCGTTTCCAAGAATCTGCTAATGTATTAAGTTCCATGCATACTAATGTTGAAATTGCAAAAACTGAATTACATGATATTAAAGAAAATTTAAAAGTAAAACAAGCTGGTTGGGAATTATTCAAAGCTAATAAAAATGTTCGTCGTGCAGTATTTTTAGGTGTATTACTTCAATTTATGCAACAGCTCACAGGCTTCAACATCATTATGTATTATTCTCCAAAAATTTTAAGTATTGCAGGTTTCTCTTCTACAGAAGAACAGATGATAGGTACTGTAGTCAATGGTCTTGTATTCGTTTTAGCAACATTTATTGCTGTAGGTACTGTTGATAAATCTGGTCGTAAACCAGCATTATCTAGATGTTTTGCTATAATGGCTGTTTCCTTATTTGTTTTAGGTCTTTGCTTCTTTGGTTTAGAAAGTGGAAATACATCTACATGGATTCCTTACTTATCTGCTGGTATGGTAATTTTAGCAATTATTGGCTTTGGTTTTGGTGCAGGTCCTGTTGTATGGATTTTATGTTCTGAAATTCAACCACTTAAGAGCCGTGATTTTGGTATTGCTTGCTCTACAATGACTAATTGGTTATCTTGTACTTTAATCGGTGCTACATTCTTAACTTTACTTGATACATTAGGTTCTACAATGACTTTCTGGCTCTATGCAGCATTGAATGCTTTATTTGTATATTTAACAATGCGTTATGTACCTGAAACAAAAGGTGTAACATTAGAAAAAATTGAACAGAACCTCATGGAAGGTAAAAAATTAAAAGATATCGGTTGTTAATTAAATTTTGATGAGTTATCCTATAATGCTGTGTTATTATATGTATATAATAGTGTAACTTTACTAAGAGATTTTAACAGCATTATAGGAGGTACTTTTGGTGGTTACGATAAAACAAATTGCGGACCTTTGTGGTGTCTCACGAGGAACAGTGGATAGAGTTATAAACGAACGTGGCAATGTAAAGCCAGAGACGAAAGAACTTGTGTTATCTATGGCAAAAGAATTAGGTTATAAGCCAAATCCAGCAGGAAAAGCACTATCTGCTAGAAAGAAAAATCCAGTGGTGGGAGTTGTGATTTCATCAGAAGGCAATCCTTTCTTTGATGATGTTATCAGAGGTATAAAATTAGCTGCGGAAAAATATGAAATTTATGGATTGAAAGTCATTTGGAAAAATATGAGAGGCTATGATGTAAAATCTCAACATGAAATTATGGAAGAGCTTAAAGATAAAGTAAATGCCTTGATTATTAATCCTGTAAATGATCCTGTAATTATAGATGAAATCAATGAATTTGTAGATGCTGGAATTTTTGTAGTAACAATAAATAATGATGTAGATAATTCCAAACGTCAATGTTATGTAGGTAGTGATTATACTAATGGCGGTGAAACAGCAGGTGCATTATTGCAGATGATTATACCAAATGGGGCTAATATAGGTATAGTCATGGGTTCATCAAAGGTATTAGGTCATAAGCAACGTTTAGCTGGATTTGAAGAAAATATAAACAAAAATCCTAAATTTAAAATAGTAGATATTCAAGAAAATGATGATGATGATATATCCTCATATGATAAGACTAAGATGATGTTGACAAAACATAAAGAAATAAATGCAATATTTATTGTAGCAGCTGGTGTATATGGTGCTTGTAGAGCAGTGTTATCATTAGGAAAACAGAATGATTTAACGATAATTGCTTTTGATACAGTGCCAACTACAGTGGAAATGATGAAGAAAAATGTAATTAAAGCAGTAATTTATCAACACCCTTATAGACAAGGTCAAAGAGCTATGCAAATTGTTTTTGAATATCTAGTAAATGGTATTAGCCATGATAAAAGTAGACATATAATGAAAAATGAAATAAAAATATTAGAAAATTTATGAGGTAAAGATAATGAAAAGTGTACATGATATTGAATTCAAGCAATATGGTAGAGTTTTAGACGTTGATACTGCTGAATTTGTAGCAACAATGAAAGCAAAAGAAGCTATTAAAGAAGGTGTAGTATATGAACCTTCTGATGCGGATTTAGAAGCATTGCCTTTATTTAAACAGATGCAAGATGAAGTTTATGGCGGATTAGAAGTGGAATTTGGTTTTTGCAGTGGCTATAACAATAAATTAAATGCAGTAGAATATCATCGTTCTTCTGAAATCGATATTGCAGCTACAGATTTAATTTTGATGCTTGGTCGTCAGCAAGATATCGATTACACAAATAATACTTATGAAACTAAAAATATAGAGTGCTTCTTTGTACCAGCAGGTACAGCAGTAGAACTTTATGCGACAACTCTTCACTATGCACCATGTAAAGAAAATAATGAAGAATTCCGTTGTGGTGTAGTTTTACCAAAAGGAACTAATCTTCCATTACAGGCAAAACCAGTTGAAAATAAAGGTGAAAATCAATTACTTTTTGCTGCTAATAAATGGCTTATTGGACATAGTGAAAGTGGCGTAGATAAAGATGGTGGCTTTATTGGCTTAATCGGTGAGAATACAACAATTTAATAAAATAAAAACTTGTGTTAGAGCATATTCTAATTTATCCATAGCAAGGTTTAACTTCTCAGGAGAAATAATTAATGGTGGTGCTAAGGTGAGTACACAACCTTAAGATATTTTAAAGCTCAATCCTTGTTCTAGACATAAATATAAAACTTTTTCAGCTTCAATAGTAGCTTTTTCTTTTGTTTGACGATTTTTTACCTTGATTTGCTTTGATTTTATCTTCGGATAAAGTATGCATAATAAGTCCTTTCTTAATGCTTGATATTTGGTATAAGATATCATAAGAAATGTTTTGCTGTAAATCGTACAATTGTAAAAAGCTAATGAAATTTTTAGTAATATTTTTAATTAATTTATAATAAATAATATATAACGATTTAGATATATTTATGCTATAATAACACTAATGACTTAATGTTCATATTAGGAGGCATTTAAATGAAAAAGCAACTTTTAGCAATGATTTGTTCGGCATTATTTATGCTAGGAATAGGAGGAACTGCTTCTGCTGCTGAAGTATATCAGCCAGCTACAACAGCAAGTGTTGCTACTATTAATTATCAGTACGTATTAGCTAATATTCCAGAAAGTAAATCCATTCAGGAAAATATGAATAAACTTACTGAAGAAGCACAAAAAGAATTTGAGAAATCTGTTAACGAAAAAATGAGTCCTGCAGATATTCAAAAAGTTCGTGCAAGAGTAGCTACTGATTTAAGACAAAAACAGATTAATTTAGTAAAACCAGTACAGGAAAAAATTAATAATGCAATTAAACAAGTAGCTCAAGAACATGGATATAGCGTAGTTATTACTTCTGATGTAGCTTTATTTACTGCTGTTGATATTACAGAAGAAGTTTTAAATGCTGCAAAATAATTGATATTTTATAAAAATAAGCAGGTACAAATAGTACCTGCTTTTCTTAGATTAATTAAAAATAGAGGTGGAAATGATGGGTGAATTAAAATGGTGGCAAAAAACAGTTGTATATCAGATTTATCCTAAATCTTTCTGTGATAGTAACGGCGATGGTATTGGAGATATTCCAGGTATTATTAGTAAATTAGATTATTTGCAAGATTTAGGTGTGGGTGCTATTTGGCTTTGTCCGATTTATCCTTCACCACTTGTTGATAATGGATATGATATTTCTGATTATTGTAGTGTAGCTAAAGAATATGGGACTATGGAAGATATGGAAAGACTCATTTCGGAAGCAGACAAACGCAATATAAAAATCGTAATGGATTTAGTATTTAACCATACATCCGATAAACATAAATGGTTTGAAGAGTCTAGAAGTTCCAAAGATAATCCAAAACGTGATTGGTATATTTGGCGTGATGGTAAAGAAGATGGCTCTGCTCCTACAAATTGGCGTAGTATTTTTGGCGGTTCAGCATGGACTCTTGATGAAAAAACAAATCAATATTATTTGCATACTTTTGCTAGCGCTCAGCCAGATTTAAATTGGGAAAATAAAGAAGTTAGACAAGCTTTATTTGATGCAGCTAATTTCTGGTTAGATAAAGGTGTTCGTGGTTTTAGAATTGATGCGATTGTATATATTAAAAAACCTAGTGAATTTAAAGATTTACCAGTAGATGGAGCAGATAATTTAGCTAGTATCGCTAAAGCTACAACTTATCAAGATGGTATATTAGATTTTCTACATGAATTTAGAGAAAAAGTTTTTGATAGAGCAGATATATTTACAGTAGCAGAAGCAGATGGTGTTTATCCAAGTGATTTTGATAAATGGATTGGCGAAAATGGTGCATTTGATATGTCCTTTGATTTTAGCCATATTCGCTTAGGTTTTGATGAAGATTGCACATGGCATAAACGCAAATCATGGAAATTAATCGATATTAGAAAATGTTTCACAGAAGATGAAGAAGCTACAAAAGATAATGGCTGGGTACCTGTTTATTTTGAAAATCATGATTTACCACGTTGCACAAATTACTTCTTCCCACAGGGAACAGATACAAAATTAGCAGCTAAATTTATTGCTACAATTTTATTGACTATGAGAGGAACACCATTTATCTATGAAGGTCAAGAATTAGGTATGACAAATATAAAATGGCCATCAATTAAAATGTATAATGATATTTCATCTATTGGTCAATATGAATTGGCACTAAAAGATAAATTGACACCAAAAGAAGCTATGAAAGGTGTTTGGAAATACAGTAGAGATAATGCACGCAGTCCAATGACATGGAATAGTGGCTCTAAAGCAGGCTTTACTACTGGCAGACCATGGTTACCACTCAATGATGAATATCCTAATTTGAATGTGGAAACAGAAACAGAAGATGAAAATTCTGTACTTAATTATTATAAAAATTTAATAAAATTACGTAAGCAATATCCAGCATTAATTGAAGGCGATTATGAAGAATTATTATCATATAGTCCAGGTATATATGCTTATGCACGTACAACTAAAGATAAATCAGAACGCATTATTGTTATCGCTAATACAACAGCAAAAATTCGCGGTTATAAAATACCAGAATTAAAAGGTGCAACATTACTAGCATCTACTTATGGAAATCGTGAAGCAACATTATTGCGTTCTTATGAAGTAAGAGTTTATAAAGTTAAGAAATAAAATAAAAAATATCCTTATAAATAGAATTTCTATCTATAAGGATATTTTTTTTAGTTTGGAATAGCTTCAATAATAGTATCGAGCATTTTTTTGATATCAGAAGGAATAGCTTCAACAAAACGAGTTGGGATATTATCATAACCATAGTAACAGCCTGCTAATCCACCTGTAATAGCACCAATAGTATCACTATCACCGCCAAAGTTAATAGCAGTCAGTACAGCATCTTCAAAATTATCTGTAGGTATAAAAGCATGAAGCATAGCTATAATGCTATCGTAAGCAGAAGCTGTTGGTTGAATTTCTTCATTTTTATAATCGTAATACATAGTATTATCAATCATTTTATCCATATCATCTTTAGTGATATTGTTATTCAAAATACGGAAAATCAATTGAGCGTAAATACGGCAAGCATTATCAGACTGGGTATTTACATGAGTCATATTAGTGATATCAAGAGCAGTAGTAACAGCATTGAATTCATCAGTATAATAAAGTGCAGGATATAAAGTATTTAATATAGCACCATTATCTACACTACCGCGATTGCTGAATAAATCCACTTGTCCAGCGGACTCTTGCCAACGAGCTTTAGGAATAAGATGTTTACCATGACCTTTAGACATTGTTTTATCAATACTGCGAAGAGTTGTATCACTGATATCTTTTGGTCTGCTGATAGCCCATTTTATGAAATTCTTGCCGATTTCAGCAAATGGATTTTCAGGATTTTTCATAATTCCATAAGCAGTAGCAAGAAGTAGAGCTGTTTCGTCAGTTCCTTCGCCTGGTTGAACTTGTAACCAACCGCCACCAATCATTTCTGTAACTTTGCCGAATTGAGCTTTGATTTGTTCTTGAGGCATGAATTCAAGTGGTGCACCGAGAGCATCACCAATAATTGCACCATATAAAGCCCCTTTAATTTTATTTATTTTTTCCACAAATTTTCCTCCAATATAAATTATTAACTAAATATATGATAAACTACTGGCACTATAAGAGCAAGAAGCATATTACCAAATGCGAGCGTAAAGCCCCTAAATTTATTTATGG